>JAUWQL010000041.1 GCA_030611105.1 Bacteroidales bacterium | reverse complement strand
GCCTTCGCCAATAAGCATTATTCCGGCTTTTTGTGAACCTTCACCAAAAACAACATTTGTTCTGGTTTTACTTAATGTACATCTTGTACACTGGTTAACTTCTTGCTTCAGCAGTTCAAAATCATCCATGAAGTAAAAATTTTAGTTCATAATATTTTGTGGATTACCATTTAACCACTTGTATATATTTTCGATTACAATTTCTCCTCGTAATTCAATTGCTTCTTTAGTTGCATAACCAATGTGAGGAAGTAAAATAACATTAGGAGCTTCGAATAAAGGATGTTTTTTATCTAAAGGAGGCTCTTTTTCGTAAACATCAATGGCTGCTCCGGCAATCTTTTTGTTTCTCAGAACAACAGTCAGAGATTTATAATCTACAATAGCACCACGGGCAGTATTAATTAATATTGTTGTAGGCTTTAATAATTGAAGTTCCTTTTCTCCAATCAAATATTGAGTTTCTTCGGTAAGAGGAATATGAAGAGAAATAATGTCGCTTTCTTTTAATAAATATTCTAATTCAACAAAATCTACATTAGGAATGTTTTTTACTGTCCTGCTATAAGCAATAACTTTACAACCAAAAGCATTTGCAAGTTTAGCTGTTTCCTGGCCTATTTGACCTAAACCAACTATTCCGAAAGTTTTTCCGTATAATTCCGATCCCAGAAAGCCTTCCCGTGTAGAAGATTTTCTTGTTTGTGAATCGCTCCAGATTATTTTTCGATACAGACTTATTGCCGATCCTATGGCTAATTCAGCGACTGCATGATTCGAATATCCTGCAGCATTTGAAATTACTATATTTTTCTTTTTGCACAAATCCATCGGAATGTGATCAACACCGGCAAAAGCCACTGAAATCATTTTAAGATTTTCACATTTGTTAATAACACTTTCTGAAAGAGGTAAGTTACTTAATATAATTACATCGGCATATTGAGCCCTGGTAATAATTTCAGCATCATTTTCAGGACGATTGTGATAAATTGTCAATTTATGGTTTAATAGTTTAAAATCGGTCTTTATTTGATTAAGCTTTTCATTAATTATGCCTATTGGTTCCAGAATTATTATTTTCATGGTAAGAATTATTTTGGATAAAATTAAAATAAAAAAAGGGAGTTCAAAACGAACTCCCTTGATAAATTTATGATAAAAAAGATTATTGCTTAATTGAATATCTTTTAAAACCTGAAACTGTTAAGTCTTTATCAGTTTGTTGCAAATATTGCTGAACTGATATTTTATTTTCTTTAATGAAAGCCTGGTTAAGTAAAGTGCTTTCTTTGAAAAATTTATTTAATTTACCCTGAGCAATTTTATCAACTAAGTTTTCAGGTTTTCCTTCGGCTATAGCTTGATTCCTGCCAATTTCAAGTTCTTTTTCAATAGCTTCCTGAGAAATCTGTTCTTTGTTAACAGCAATCGGATCCATAGCAGCAACCTGCATAGCAATATCTTTTCCAACTTGCTCATCAATACCCGATTTGGATAATCCTACAAGAGTAGCTAATTTTTTATCGCTATGAATGTAGGCTGAAACTTGTTCTGTTTCAATCTTATCGAAATATTTTAAATCAATTTTTTCACCGATAACGCCTGTTTGTTCAATAATTTTTTCAGAAATTTTCATTCCACCAATTTCAAGCTTATTTAAACCTTCAAGGTCTGCTGGTAAATTTTCTAAAGCTTTATCAAGAATTTTTTCAGCGAATTTTACAAAATCTTCATTTTTAGCTACAAAATCAGTTTCGCAATTTAATGATATAATAGCACCTTTTGTTCCGTCTACTTTTGCTAAAACAACACCTTCACTAGCTTCTCTGTCAGAACGCTTGTTTGCAACAGCCATGCCTTTTTCACGAATAATTTGTTGTGCTTTATCGAAATCTCCTTCAGTTTCAACCAGTGCTTTTTTACAATCCATCATTCCGGCACCGGTCATTTTCCTCAATTTATTTACTTCAGATGCAGTTATTTGAGCCATTTTCTTAATTTTTTACAGTTTTGAATAATTATTCTTTTGTTTCTTTCTTGTCTGTTGGACTAGCCGGTGTAACTTTTTCTTCTTTCTTCGTTACTTCCTTTTTTGCAGATTTTTTAGTTTCTGTTTTTTCTTCTTTAGCTTCTACCTTCTTTACAGACTTTTTGGCTTCTTCACCAGCGGAATCAGCAGATTCCTCAGCAGGAGTTTCTTCTGTTTTTCTGGCACTGGTTTTTTTAGCATCAACAATTGGCTCTTTAGTTCCTTTTTTACTCTCTTTTGCAGAACCTTCTTTTTCCTTCTCCATTTTTCTTTCTTCTAATCCTTCCTTAATAGCATCAGTAACTTTATCTAAGATTAATGAAATTGATTTTGAAGCATCATCGTTTGCAGGGATAGGAAAATCAATCGGAATTGGATCCGAGTTTGTATCAACAATTCCAAAAAGAGGAATATTAAGTCTTTTTGCTTCTCTTACTGCGATATGTTCTTTTGAAACATCAACAATAAACATTGCAGCAGGAAGTCTTGTCATATCCGAAATACTGCCTAACATTTTTTCAAGTTTAGCTCTTTGACGGGTAACTTGCAATTTTTCCCTTTTTGCAAGATTATTTAAAGTACCATCTATTTCCATTTTGTCGATGGAAGACATTTTCTTAATAGCTCTACGAATGGTTGGGAAGTTTGTTAACATACCGCCGGGCCAACGTTCTGTTACGTAAGGCATTTGAGTACTTTGAACTTTCTCTGAAACTATATCTTTAGCTTGTTTTTTTGTAGCAACAAATAAAATTTTTCGACCTGATTTAGCAATTTGTTTTAAAGCATTACATGCTTCGTTTAATTTTGCTTCAGTTTTTTGTAAATCAATAATGTGAATTCCGTTACGCTCCATAAATATATAAGGAGCCATTGAAGGATTCCATTTTCTTTTCAAGTGTCCGAAATGAACACCTGCTTCTAATAATTCATTAAAATTTGTTCTTGACATTTGCTTGTTTTTTTAACGTTTACATTCTTTTTAATCAGTCAATTGCTGAGTAGCTCCTTGCAGGACGTCTCAACAATTTAGATACTAAACGGAATATTATCCAACAGAATATTATTCTATCGTTTACTAAATTGAAACTTCTTGCGCGCTTTTGGTTGACCGGGTTTTTTACGTTCTACAACTCTTGAATCTCTTGTTAAGAATCCCGCTTTTTTCAAAGCATCTCTGTATTCTGGATTTACTTCGAGTAATGCTCTTGAAATTCCTAATCGAACAGCTTCAGCTTGCCCTTTTACTCCACCACCAAAAATGTTAATTTTAATGTCGTATTTTCCAGCAACTTCAACTAATTCCAATGGTTGATTTACAACGTACTGAAGTGGTTTTGTAGGGAAGAAGTCTTCTAATTCACGCTTGTTAATTGTGATTTTCCCTTTCCCTTCACTTAAATAAACCCGTGCAACAGCAGCTTTTCTTCTTCCTAAAGTATTTATTACTTCCATGCTAATTATTTAATTGAGTTTAAATCTACTTTTTTTGGTTTTTGTGCTTCCTGCGCATGCTCGCTGCCTTCATAAACATAAAGATTTCTAAATAAATCTCTACCAAGGCGACTCTTTGGCAACATTCCTTTGACAGCTTTTTCAACTACTGCAATAGGTCTTTTTGCTAATAATGCTTCAGGGGTAATAAATTTTTGTCCACCTGGATAACCGGAATAACTTACGTATTGTTTGTCGGTCATTTTATTTCCAGTTAATTTAATTTGGCTAGCATTTATTACGATTACATTATCCCCACAATCAACATGTGGAGTGAAAGAAGGTTTGTTTTTACCTCTTAAAATTTTCGCAACTCTTGAAGCTAGTCGGCCTAATACTTCGTCTTTCGCATCAACCAGAATCCATTCTTTTTGAACGGTTGCTTTGTTGGCTGATACTGTTTTGTAACTTAATGTATCCACTTTTTGACTCCTAACATTTTAATTAATACCTAAATACATTATTTTCTCCTGTATTTTACGGATTGCAAAAGTACAATTATTTTTTATAAATCAAGAAATTTATTAACAAATTATCTGTTAATAACCTGACTTACAAATAACGACCTTTGGGAACTCTAAATAATCGTAAAAACGAGCCGCAAATATAGTATAAATTTTATCTTGAAAAGACTAATAAACAGTTTTTTCAATTCAATTTGCAAATAATTTTTTTAAGGAATTTACGTTTTTAAATCTCAACTATCTTTAACTATCTTTGAAGATAAGATTTATAGAAAATATGAGAATATTCAATATCACATTCAATCATTTTAAACTTTACTATTTTGGACTTATTCTTACTGCAATTTGTTTACCGCTTTCGAAGTTTGCATTAAGTGTCTCTATGATTTTTTTAATATCAAACTGGATTCTTGAATGGGATTTAAAAAGAAAATGGAAGGAGATAAAAGCGAACCCGTCTGCTGAACGGGCAGGTAAATCAATTTTGATTTTCACAGGAATTTTTCTAATTCATCTTTTATGGCTTATTAATACAAGCAACTTTAAATATGCTTTTCATGATTTAGGGAATAAGGCTATTTTATTATTATTTCCAATAATTATTGGAACTTCTCAAAAATTATCAATTCAACAAATTAAAAAAATATTGATTTGGTTTTCGCTAGCGGTTGTTATTTCTACTATTATTAGTACATTAATTTTAGTTGAGGTAATTGATTATCCGATTCAAAGTATCAGAAATATTTCTGCGTTTATGTCGCATATTCGACTAAGCTTATTAATTAATATCAGTATATTTTCTTTAGGATATATTTTATTTTCCAAAAGAATTAAGAACACCAAATTCGAGTTTGTTACATATTTTATTTTTATTTTTTGGCTAATAATATTTTTGTATTTATTAAAATCATTTACAGGAATTAGCATTTTCTTTATTACCCTGTTTCTGGTTTTGGGTTTTGTGTCATTCAAGATTCAGGATATTATCCCCAAATTATTTCTTCAGGTATCATTAATTACTATTTTTCTGTTGATAGCTTCATTTTTGACTCATTCAGTTTCTAAATTCTATTCAAAAGAAAATGTCGATTTCGATAACTTGGAAAGTTATACCCAATCTGGTAATTTATATGAATGCCCCAATAAAGAAGGTCAGCTTGAAAACGGGAATTACGTTTGGATCTATGTTTGTCAAAAGGAGCTCGAAAATGAATGGAACAAGCTAAGTTCTATATCTTACAAAGGAGAAGATCAAAAAGAGCAGAAAACTAAATATACACTGATAAGATATTTAACATCAAGAGGTTACAGAAAGGATTCTGTTGGTATCTCAAAATTATCGCCACATGACATAAGAAACATAGAAAGCGGGATGGCTAATTATATATATGAAAATAAGTATGCCGTATATCCGAAAATTTATGAAGTTATATGGCAAATTGATGTTTACAGGAAAGGATTCAATCCGACAGGGAACTCAATTACTCAAAGGGTTGAGTTTGTTAAAACGGCACTTTATATTATTAAAGACAATTTTTGGTTTGGTGTTGGAACCGGCGATGTTCAGGATTCCTTTGACAGGCAATATGAATTAAACAATAGTCAACTACCTAAGCAAAATAGGTTAAGAGCACATAATCAATACATTACCTTTTTTCTGACTTTCGGTTTTATCGGATTTATATTATTGTTTTTTTCAATGTTATATCCTGTATTTAAACATAAGGGGTTTTATAATTATTTATTTATGATATTTTTTATAATTACCTTATTATCATTTATTAACGAAGATACTCTTGAAACACAAATAGGTATAACATTTTTTTCTTATTTTTACTCGCTTTTTTTGTTTGGAAGCAAAATGAATTTATTAGATATCTCCTTAAAAAACGAAGAGGATTATGTGCAAGAATCATGAAGAATTTATGCGTGAAGCTATTGAACTTTCAATTAAAAATGTTGATACAAATGGAGGGCCTTTTGGAGCTGTTATTGTTAAAGATGGTGAAATTATTGCAAGAGGCATAAACAAGGTGACTTCAAATAATGATCCTACTGCTCATGCTGAAGTTAATGCGATTCGGGCAGCAGCAGCAAAACTTGGAACTTTTGACCTGAAAGGATGTGAGATATATTCTTCATGTGAACCATGCCCGATGTGCCTGGGTGCTATTTACTGGGCTCGTATAGATAAACTTTATTTTGCAAATACGAAGCGGGATGCAAAGGAGATTGAGTTTGATGATTCTTTTATTTATGAAGAACTTGAGTTACCTGTAGAGAAACGAAAAATACCTACTGCGCAGATTCTTAGGGATGAAGCAATTGTTGCTTTCAATAAATGGAGAGATAAAGTTGACAAAGCAGAATATTAATGAACAGACTTCAGAAAAGCTTTTTTACCAGAGATGTTTTAGAAGTTGCCCCTGATTTATTAGGAAAATACCTTGTAAGAAAGTTTGAAGATGGCCGAATCGAAAAATATTTAATAACCGAAGTTGAAGCATACAGAGGAGAAAAAGATCAGGCCTGTCATGCCAGTAAAGGCAGAACACCCAGAACTGAAATAATGTACCATGAAGGCGGACATATCTATGTCTATCTGGTTTATGGTATGTATTGGATGTTAAATTTTGTAACTGCGGGAAATGATACTCCACAAGCAGTATTAATTCGTGGGGTAAAAGGATTTGATGGTCCTGGAAAACTTACTAAAAATCTATCTATTGATAAATCATTTTATGGCGAAGATTTAGTTATGAGTGATCGTTTATGGATTGAAAATGGATTAAAATCTTCAGATATAAAATATATGAAAACTCCACGTATTGGTATTGATTATGCAGGAGAAATTTATAAAAACAAACCCTGGAGATTTGTTTTAACATCCTCTCCGTTTAGTTCTAATAAATAAACACAGATTCCTGCCTGCGCAGGAATGACATAATATGGCGTTTAAATTTTAGTTTATGATAAGGGATTTAGTTATTCGGTAATTATCTAAGCTAAGATGGTACAAGTATATTACGAGTAGTAGTTTTTACCCGTTGAAAAAATGATTTTTAATTCCGTATCAATAACTAGAACCTAGTTAACTATTCAAGATTATTTACAATTCCCTGAAAAAGAATTGTTTCATTTCGCTCATCAACTATCATAAAGTAAAATGGATGGTTAAAATTAATACATGGAGGTATATTATATCCTCCGGCTGAAGCTGTTACTGCAGCTGCCTCCGTACCTGCTTCATTAATTGAAATAACGCATTTATGATTTGCATCCATTATTGAAATTGGTGCAGAACAGAATTCTGTGTAATTACTTAATGGTATTCCCCACGAAAAAAGATATTGTGGTATATCTACAGAAAAATCAAGTGAAAATTTAGGAAGATAAATACCGTCCCAATATTCCCAATACTCTTCAGGCATTAACCAAAATTCATTTAATATATTATTCCAATTTTCTATATTAAAATATTTAGTAAAATTATCTGCATTTTCATTTTTGTATTTGAATAAATACATTGCTGTCTGTTCTCTTCCATAGGGTAATCTTACTCCATCTAAAGAATCACTAAAAAAATACTCTAGTTCAAGACCTTGAGAATGCATAAAGTCATAATCTGTTGTATTGCCATTTTTACTATAAAATTTTCTTGAATGAGTATTTGATTCTTTAAACTTATAAGTCCAACTACCATTAAAACACAGTGTATTTAAAAGAACAAGAGCTGTAATGCTACTAATGTCTAAATCATCTGTAATATTGTCTATTAAACCATTAGTATAAAAATCTACCCAAGAGTCAATCATATTGAGCGAATTTATTAAATCAACCGAATAAATATCCGCATAAAAATTATCTGAAAGATTCTGCTCATAATTTTCTTTTATAGTCACATGATCATTAAACCAAGCGGAATTTGCAATAATAATATCTACTTGTTCGTCGAAACCTCTATAGCTATCAAATAACAACTTGAAATTATGATTGATTTCCTCATCACTTAAAGCATCTAATTTAAGTGCTGTTTTTATTTGGCTACGAATGCCATCACTTCCTCCATTATAAAGCATTCCAATTGCTACATTTATGCTAAAAGGAGAAATAATTACATTTTCGATATCATTGTCTTCATATATAGTTTTAAACATTTTAATGGCAAAATAATTTAAGCCATTCAGGAATTCTATATTAATTTCGTTAGAACATGAATCGGTAAAATCATAATTATATACTACTTCTTTGGCTTCCCAGCTCCAGGTTTGAGCTTCTGTTTCATCATCGGGTGAGTCTACAATATCATTGTTTTTATCACAAGATATTATTAATAAAATTACAATTAGTATATAAAGGTATTTGCTCATAATTCTATTTCATTTTAAGGTAAGTAAAGTAAATGTATTAAAAAATAATAGAAAATGGAACTGTTGAGTTACAAAACTTTAAATGTTATTAAATGAAAATTCCGTTGTTCACTTTTGGAAGTATAAAAAACTTGGAATATTATAACACATGCTATGTTTTAAATTTATCAATACTTTGATCAAATCTAAAGTAAGCTATTAAAAACCCTTTAAAAAGAACTTTTCGTTAATAACAACCATAACAGCCCAGGTATATTCAACATTACTTCCTAAAATATCATAAAATGTTTCAAATCGAACGCCAAGATTAATACCATTAAACACATCTTTTTGGTAATTTAATTTACCAATTACTAGCTGTCGAACAGGCTCTTCTACAAAAAATTTTGTTCGGGAGTAGGTCTCGTAAATTGGATTTCCGATAGGGGCTATATATTGTTTGCCATACCAGTATCCAACAAGGAAATCAAAACTAGAGTTTGTTAATTCAAGGGTAGTATAACTTGCAGTACCATCAATGTACATTTGTCTTTTGTTGGGTGATAAATCCTGGTAATTAACAATATATGATGAAAAATCAAATTTGTGAATAAGCTTACGATTAACCGGTTTAGAAAAACGTAAACCTGTAGCATTATTAAATATTGTTGTTAAATGTTCTTCGTTATTACTGTTAATTTGCCCCCCTTCATGATGAACTAAATTTTGGAAAGGAATAGATAATTTGTAGTGATTATCTTTTTTAAGAATAATAAATTCAGATGATAGTCCCACATTGAATATTTCCTGAAACGGGTCATCCTGAAATATTTGTTGCTCCCAGTCTAACCAGAGGTCCATAAAAATCCGGTCACTATTCCAGATAAACTGTATTCCGTTTTCAATGTTTTTATTTAAAAATCGTTCAAAATCGAAAAGAGGGTCAATTAATTTATGATTCAACGTTCCGTAAATATTCCCCAAAACAAAATCTAAATTAGGATGAATTTTATATTGAAATGATAGTAATAGCGAAGCTTCAATTTCATTTTCTCTGCCATAATATGATAAAAAATTCCCTCCGGCACTTAACTTAATTTTTGAACTTGGGTAGTATATAAATTTTGGTGTAAGACTAAATCCCAAAAGTGTGTAACCTTCTGCAATTGCTCCGAAATACTCATTATTTTTTATG
The DNA here is from genome assembly GCA_030611105.1 of Bacteroidales bacterium. Lineage (GTDB taxonomy): Bacteria > Bacteroidota > Bacteroidia > Bacteroidales > UBA12077 > UBA12077. Next base: position 17,825 of record JAUWQL010000041.1, on the reverse strand, counting down.
AAATTGATATTATCAATCTGCAAAAATAATTTATTTGTATCTGATGAATAAATTTGATAATCCTGCAAATAGTATGAATCCTTAGTTTGAGAAATGCCTTGAATTAAGCTAGCCAGAAACAAACAAAAAAGAATATAGTATTTCCTAAAATCCATATTAATTATTTATGAGTCCGAAAGTAAGAAAAAACCTTTAAAAACGAGTTTTTATGGAGTATTAAATTGTGTGTTATTCCAAATTTTCATTCAAAAAATCGTATTATTAACGATATTTTGAAGTTACCGCCAAGCAATGAAAAAAATGAATTGATACATACTAACAATTAATAAAATAATCCTATGAAAAAAAAAGTTTTTTTATCTGTAATGCTGTATATAATGATTCTACCTCTTTTTGGACAAAATTATATACAAGTCATTAAATCTGATGTTAACATAAGATTTAGTCCTTCATCATCATCATCAGTTATTACACAAGCTAAAAACGGAGATGTCTTTGAATTGGTGAATGAAAAAGGTGCTTGGTTTGAAATAACAATGTTTTCTGGAGAGTACCGATATATTTATAAATCATTATGCAAAAAGACTGGCTATGTTCTATCTCTTCCTGAGAGTGGGCAATTTCGAAAAACTGTTTTTTTGGCTTTACTAAATGCCGAAGATAAAGCTCAACGAGTAGCAGATAAAAATTACCCAAATGATATTTATAAGAACATTGATTATGCTAGATCCTTAAATGATAAATACAAACTTGATGTTCTCCATAAATTTGATTTACAACCACCAATCTATTCGAAAATAATTTTAGAAGGCGTTAAAAAGAAATGGGACAGATAATTATAACTCCGGGGCATACACCCGATTCAATGTGTTATTTAATTAATAATAAGTATTTGTTTACAGGTGATGCATTAAGTATAAAGGCTGGCAAGATTGACAAGTTCAATGAGTTTTTTAATATGGATACAGAAACAGCAACTAAATCGATAGAGAAAATAACAAGAATTCCAGTAACTGAATATATATTTTCAGCTCATTATGGATACAGTGATGATTATAAAAATGCAGTTAAAGATTGGAAAAAATAGAAGAAATTGAAATATAATAAAAAACCTCGAATCCGCAGGCAACCAATTAACCTGTTGATAGTCACGGCGTGACTAGTTTAAAAAAGGTGATTAGTTATTGTTACAAAACACAGATTATAAAGAAGTCACACCGTGACTTGCGGATATGAGGAAAAATACAACTACTGACCATTTAGAATAGTTAATGCTGTTATATCTCGAATTCAATCTATATTTGTTATAATTTGCAATATGTTTTATCGTTATTTGTCTTAATTTAGAGCATTATTTTGTTGAATCAATTTTACGATATAAATGAAAAATTTCCGCTTGTATAACAACATATTTGGTTGGATTACTTTTTTAATTGCAGCAATTGTATATTTATTAACCATAGAACCTACGGCAAGTTTTTGGGATTGTGGCGAATTTATTGCTTCGGCGTATAGATTAGAAGTTGGTCATCCTCCGGGAGCACCATTTTTCATGATATTAGGAAGATTTTTTACTTTGTTTGCAGGAAGCCCGGCAAATGTAGCCAAAATGGTTAACATTCTTTCAGCCCTGGCAAGTGCATTTACAATTTTGTTTTTATTCTGGACTATTACTCATTTCGTTCGTAAAATTGTTATAAAAGACAAAGATTTTTCAGTTGGAAATATAATAACTATTCTTGGAAGTGGATTAGTTGGCGCTTTAGCTTATGCTTTCTCAGACACTTTTTGGTTTTCGGCAGTTGAAGCTGAAGTTTATGCAACATCATCATTCTTTACAGCAGTAGTTTTCTGGGCAATTTTAAAATGGGAAAATGAATCTGAAACAAAATATGCTAATCGTTGGATTATACTTATTGCCTATTTGATAGGATTATCTATTGGAGTTCACTTATTAAATTTATTAGCAATACCTGCAATTGTTTTTGTTTACTATTTTAAAAAACACACAGTTACCAGAAAAGGAGTTTTTTATGCTTTTATTATTTCAGGCATTTTACTGGGAGCAATAATGTATGTTATTATTCCGGGAGTAATAAAGATTGCTTCGTGGTTTGATTTATTATTTGTTAATGGTTTTGGCTTACCGTATAATTCAGGAGTGATATTTTATGCTGCTGTTTTAATTTCATTAATTATCTGGGGAATTAAATACACTCAACGAAAAGGGAAAGTTGTTTACAACACCATTATTTTAGGTATAACTGTTATTCTTATCGGATATTCCTCTTTCGCTATGATTGTTATCCGCTCATCTGCCGATCCTCCAATGGATCAGAATAATCCGGACAATGTTTTTGATTTACTGTATTATATAAATAGAGAGCAATATGGCGACAGGCCATTGTTTTATGGTCAGACTTTCGATGCCCCAATGATTGATAATAAACGTACAAAAGCTGTTTATATAAAAAAAGATGGCAAATATGTTATTGCTGATTATAAAATAAAAGTAGAATTTGACCCTCGGTTTACAACACTTTTGCCAAGAATGTATAGTTCAGAAAAAAAACATGTAAATGAATATAAAAAATGGGTCAACCTTTCTAATAAGGAAATTTCTGTTACAAACGGAAGAGGGCAAGTTGAAAAAAGAATAAGACCATCTTTTGCTGATAATCTGGTATTTTTCTTTAAATACCAGATAGGCCACATGTATATAAGGTATTTTATGTGGAATTTTTCTGGTCGGCAAAATGACATTCAAGGACACGGTAATGTATTAAAAGGCAACTGGATAAGTGGAATCTCATTTATCGATGATGCCAGACTTGGTGATCAGAATAAGGTGCCTGAACACTTGACAAATAGTCCGGCGAGAAATAAATATTATATGTTACCGCTAATATTAGGCTTGGTCGGATTATTGTTTCACTACAAGAAAAATAAATACGATTTTACAATTGTATTAATGCTTTTTATATTAACAGGAGCTGCAATTGTGGTATACTTAAATCAATATCCCTTACAACCACGCGAAAGAGATTATGCTTTTGCCGGATCTTTCTATGCTTTTTCGATTTGGTTAGGATTAGGCCTTGCAGGATTGATTAATTTATTAAGTAAAAAGGTTCCTAAATCAATTTCGGCAATCCTGATAACCATTATTACTTTAGTCCTGGTTCCCGGAATAATGGCTTCAGAAAACTGGGATGATCATGACAGATCGGGCAGATATACAGCTCGTGATTTGGCGTATAACTATCTGAATTCTTGTAATAAAAATGCCATATTATTTACCAATGGCGATAATGATACTTTTCCGCTATGGTATGTACAGGAAGTTGAAGGAATAAGGACAGATATAAAAGTTTGTAATTTAAGTTACTTACGTGCTGCCTGGTATATCGATCAAATGAGCCGAAAATCATATGAATCTGAACGATTACCATTTTCGCTTACTCACGACAAATATCACAAAGGAAACAGGGATATATTGCCAATATATGATCGTGTTGGACAGGCTGTTGATGTTAAGGAAGTTGTTGATTTTATTGCAAGTGACGATTCTAAAACTAAGATTAAATCTCCGTTTGTTGCAAACGAAACTATCAATTATATACCAACAAAAAAATTCAAATTAAAGATAGATTCTGATGATATATTGAATAAAGGTATTGTTAGTGAAAAATATAAAGATCGAATTGTAGATGAGATGGAATGGAGTTTTGGTCAAAGTTATTTGTATAAAGATGGTTTAATGTTATTGGATATGTTGGCTACAAATAACTGGGAGCGTCCAATTTATTGGGCAATGACTGTAACAAGCACAAAATATTTTAATCTGCAAAAATATTTTAAAGTTGATGGCCTGACTTATCAATTAGTGCCGGTGCAAGCCAAAACAGAAAGATTTTTCAACGGAGAAGTTGATTCAGATGTAATGTACGATAATATAATGAATAAATTTCGTTGGGGAGGAATTGAAGAAAACGATATTTACTTTGATGAAAATAATATTCGCATGTTCTCAAATCTTCGAAGTAGTTTTGGTCGTTTAGCTGAAAAACTCATTGAAGAAAATAAAAATGATTCAGCTTTATTGGTACTTGATCGTTGTATGGAATTATTCCCCGATCATAAAATACCTTTCAATAATACACTGCTTTCGGTAATCTCGGCATATTATCATGCCGGGGCTTTTGATAAAGCAAATAGTTTAGTTGACAATCTTGTAAATAAAATGTATATTGAACTGGAATATTATTTTGACCTTGATGCTAAATATACAAATGGAACAAAAGATATATCAAACGAAAAACAGTTGAATTTATATATTTTACAAGAGCTTTATAAAATAACAACTGATAATAATCAGATTGAAATAGCAAAAGAAATAGAACTTAAATTCATGCAATATATGCAACTTTATAGTAGCTAAAATTTAATGTTAAAAAAAGAACATATAGCAGCAAAAATCTTTAGAGATTTAACCTGGCATTTTACGGGCAAGGATAATGAGCTATTTTTAACATTCGACGATGGACCTACACCGGAAATTACACCGTGGGTACTTGCTGCTTTAAAGGAGTTTAATGCCAGGGCAACTTTTTTTTGTATTGGTAAAAATGTAAAAAAGCATCCTGACTTATATAATCAAATTCTTAACGAAGGACATTCAGTCGGGAATCATTCTTATACTCATATAAAAGGTTGGAGAAACAGTAATAAAAAATATATTCAAAGCGTGCAAAAAGCAGCACAGGTAATTGATTCTAATTTGTTCAGACCTCCTTATGGAAAAATTCGTCCACAACAAACAAAACAGTTAAAACAAGATTTTAAGATTATTATGTGGGATGTGTTTGCCAAAGACTATAATAGCAAGTTAGATAAGGAAAAATGTTTAAAAAATGTATTAGATTTCTCAGAATCAGGATCAATTATTGTTTTTCATGATACTTTCAAAGCAGAAAGAAACCTTAAGTATGTTTTACCAAAAGTTCTAAAACATTTTTCTGAGCAGGGATTTGTATTTAATCCAATAGAATCTAAAGCAGAATAATAATTTCCCATTAATTATTTACGAATTTCTCAAGTAGATTCAGGACATGTCCTGGATCTACCTGAGAAATATTATTTCCTAAACAAGAATTTAAAAACCAACAGGAATGGTCTTAACAAGTAATAAAGGAAAAACAAATACTTTGGAAGTTTTAGGAATTCCCAATCCGACAAATGAGTTCTTAGTCTGTATATTAATTCGAAATAATACTTAAAATCGGGTTTCATCTGTAATCTGTAAAAAACGAATTTGATTTTCCCTTTTAATCCTTGTTGGCTTAAGTCATTTACATGAATAGAATTTAGTGGAATAGTAATCAAATCTTTATTAATGCTTAAATTTATAAAATTGGGCATTGTATTTTTATAAATTAAATGCGACAGAATGCATGCCTGCCAAAAGCATTTTTCCAACTTTAGTTTTTTAGATAATTCCCGGGCATTTTTAATTTCATCATTTGGATATTTTAAAAGAAGTTCAGAAAAATCCTTTAACCAGAATAATCGATACCATTGGTGAATTGAACCATGTGCTGCTTGATAAACCAGATTTTCTATTGTTGAAATATATGGTACATCATGATTAGATATGTTAATTAATTGAGAATGAGATATAATATCTTTTGTAGTTATACCAAAAAAAGATTGTGGATTGGTAATATTCCAATGCAACTCAATTTCGATTGGCTTTTCATTATGTGTAAAATGATAATGATGACTAATGCTATAATTTACTTTTCTTTGTTGATTTGAAAGAGGAATCCTGGGGTAAATATTTTTAAAGTTTAAATCTTTAATTATTTTTTTGGCTTCTTCAATATTCTCTTTTTCAACCAGTATATCTAAATCTCTAAAATTCCTAAATCCAATATCATCATATAATTCCAGTGATAGTAAGGGACCTTTAAATGATATGTATTTAATATTTTTCCTTTGGAAAAGGTCATTTATTTTAATCAGGATACTTGTATATTCCAGAGAGGTTTTAGATTGATTAAGTTTTATTTCTTTTAAGCTGTTAATTATTTCATCAGGAATCTGATTTTTGATTTTATTAATATGTTTTAATATATGCGAAACCAATCGGTGCTTTAACACAAGTTGAATAAATAAGTCCCAATTAATTTCTGATAAAATCCCGGTAATAGAATTCACATCAATTTCATGTTGAGATAAACTTATTAATAGCTTTAACTCATTCGAAAATCGATTTTCTATATACTTAACATTCTGTTGCATGTAGTTTATATTTGGCTATTTTATCTGGTTGTAATCAAATAAACGAATAAACAAATCACCATTTATTTCAGTCATGGACTGTTTCATTTAAACAACTTCGGATTCTTTTCAATAAATAAAATCAGTTTAAGGTAATTATAAAAGGCTCCGGGATTAATATATTTCTGAGTTTCTTCTGATCTTTTACATAATTTATGAAACCATTGTTCATACTTGTCTAAATCAATATATCTTTTAATTGTTTCGTTTGATTTAGCATGATTTATTATTTCCAAAATCCTGTCCTGATCATTTATAGTTCTCATAAAAACAGTTGGAATTGTAGCTCCGCTTTTATCATTTCTCCACTGAATTTTCTCAGGAACCAAACCTTCAATAGCCCTTCGAATAGCATATCTTCCAATTCCATTTCGTGCTTTTAACCTTGCCGGTATAGCCAGATAATATTCTATTAATCTTACATCAAGTAAAGGATAACGATATTCTATTCCGTATTTTCTTGCAATTAACGAACAATATTCAAGTCGCTGCGAAACATGAGGATGAGTTATTCTTTCAATGTTTTTTTCTTGTAATGATAGGTTTTCAGCTTTTTCATAATTTGAAAAATATCTTTTTTTAATATGCAGTCTTTCAGAAAAATTTCTGTTTATAGCCAGATTTTCGAATTTACCGAACCACCAGGGCGTTCTGTTTTTTATTAAAATCACAGCCTTGGCAACAAAAGGCAACCTCGATTTCAGTTTGTATTTTGTGATTGTTTTTAAATATTGAAATTTGCTACGACTCTGGTTTTTCAAATCATCGCTTAATTCTTTCCACTGCTTATTTGCCACAAGTTCAGTAATATATCCTAATGATTTGGAAGTTACCACTTCATCTCCACCAAATCCGGATAATAATACAGAAACATTTTCCTGCATAGCCGTCTGATACAAATGATCTGAAAAAACTCCAAATCCCTGTTGTGTTAAGCTTTTAAAATCAAGAATATTTTGGTTTACAGTCTCAACCAGTGTTTTGTTTTCTGATGTAATAAAATATTTTTCTTGTATTTTACAATCATCTGCTAAAAGATTAATAAATTCTCGTTCGTCTTTAAAAGGGTGAATTTTACCTAAAAGATGATCAGGTAAAACGTGTGAAAAAGTTTTTAGCTGTGTAAATTGAGAAGTTATGGCTGTAACAGTTGACGAATCAAGCCCTCCGCTTAATTCCGCTCCAACAGAGTTTTGACCAGTCGTCATGCATTTTACCGACTCAATAAGTAAAGATTTAAATTCCTCAATAATTTCTACATTATTTCTATTAGAAATAGTTTTTTGCGACTTTAGTTCCCAGTATTTGTGAATTTCTAATTTGCCTTTCTTTAAAAACAAATAATGAGCCGGAGGAAGTTTTCGGATTTCATTATAAGTGGTTCTGAATTTTTCAGATTTTACAATTGAAATGGAATCGGCAATATATTGTTCATCAACACTAAAACTTAAATCGTTCTGTGCTAATATTCCGGGAATGTCAGATGAAAAAACAAAACTTTCATCATCAAAATAATAATTAAAAGGTTTTACCCCAAAATGATCTCTTGCACAAAAAAGCTCTTCTTTTTTGGCATCCCAGATAGCAAATGAAAAATCTCCCAACAAATGCTTTAAGCAATCTTTACCCCATTTTTCAAATGCTTTTAAAATAATTATATCATCATTAATGCTTATATCCGAAATTTCTAATTCTTCTAAAATTTCTGTTTTATTATATATGGTGGAGTCTGAAACAATGGTAAATTTGGAATTTATATCAGAGTTTTTATCAACATTGTTTTTGAATGGAGCAAAAATTACCTGCCCAAATCCCCAATGATTCTTAATTATTAAATTCTTTTTTACATGAGAAAAAACACATAATTCATCAATGCTTTTGTTAAAAAGAGATTCGTTAACAGGGCTTCGATTAGTATTGATTCTTCCAAAAATTGAGTTCATGTAAAAACAGTTTTAACCTAAATTATTCACAAATATAATTAAAGCAATGATTTCCTTTGAGTTACTTCGTGGTAAAAAATATATAACCACAAAGGTTCACAAAGGTTTACAAAGTTTATAAACCACAGAGTGCTCAGCGAAGCTAATAATTCAGGTTAACAAAGATAAACAAATACGAAAGATTATTCTACAGTCAAAAACTCTAATAATACTGAGTTTTATAGTAATTTCATGTAAATTTGTGTTCGTTATCGATAAATATGGAGAAAATATTTACATATAAAGCATTTGGATTAATCATAAAATCAGAATTTGAGATTCCTGAATTGTTGGTATTTGAAGGTTCGCCTGATGTTGATATTAAACTTGGAGAAGTGCCCAAACAGCTTAAAGAAATAACCAAACAAGGAGTAAAATACCAGGCTGCTAAAAATGAATTTTTACTCGAAGTAGATCATATTGCAAAGTATTATGTAAATAACGGAAAACAGATAATTGTTGATACTGTAAAAAACACAGTAGATAAAGAAGTGCGGCTTTTTTTATTAGGCTCGGCGTTTGGAGCCTTATTTCTGCAAAGAGGTTTGTTGCCTGTTCACGGGAGCACCATAAAATTTGGCGATTCAGCAACGATTTTTACCGGTTTAAGTGGAGTGGGAAAATCTTCCATTGCTGCTTATTTTGTTAGTCAGGGCTATAATGCTTTGGCTGATGATATCAGCGTTGTGAACCATAATCTGGAAGTTGTCCCCGGATTTCCTAATATAAAAATATGGAATGATGTTTTACAAAAACTGGATATTAATAAAGAATCTTTGGCGGAAATCAGACCAAATGTGAAAAAATTTCAAGTACCAATTAATGAGAATTATTTTAACGAACCGCTTCCTTTAAAAAATATTATTATTATCAACACGAAAAATTCTCCCGGTTTTGAATACGAGGAGTTAACCGGCATCAAAAAATTTAATGCAATAAAAAATAATACTTATAGATATAGATTTGTCCAGGGACTTGAAAAGCAGCTTGATCATTTCCAGATATTAAATAAACTTTTACCTGAAATTAAAGTTTATAGAGTTATCAGGCCACAAGCGCCTTTATTGTTGAACGAATTTGCTGATTTTTTATTAAATAACATTAACCTATCCAACTTGGATGTATAAAAAAAACATTATATGGCTTGCAAGTTATCCTAAATCGGGGAATACCTGGTTTCGGGTATTTCTCACTAATTTGTTAAGCGATTCTGATATTCCTGCGAATATTAATGATTTAGCAGAAGCTACAATATCAAGCTCCCGGAAAATATTTGATGAATACACTGGCCTTTCATCATCGGATTTAACATTTGAAGAAATTGATCGTATGCGACCTGATGTTTATCGTATGCAGTCGCTTGAATCAGATGAGCTTTTATTTAAAAAAGTACATGATAAATTTTATTTTGTGGATGATAATCAAGCACTCTTTCCTGACGAAATTTCAAAAGCTGTGATTTATTTTATTCGAAACCCTTTGGATGTGTTGGTTTCGTTTGCTTACCATAGTGCCAGACCGGCAAAAAAGATGATATCAACTCTTAACAATTCAAATTATGCATTTTGTGATAAAAATGACAAGTTACAAAACCAGTTAAGGCAGATTTTAGGTAGCTGGTCAGATCACGTAAAAAGCTGGACTGAGCAGACGATGATTCCTGTTCATACTATTCGATACGAAGATATGGTGAACAATACATTCGATAGTTTTAGCAAAGCAGTAAAATTTATTGGATTAGAGAAAACAGAAGCGCAAATTAAAGATGCCATAGGAAAGAGTGATTTTTCAGTATTATCGGCCCAGGAAAAAGAAGATGGTTTTAAAGAAAAGATGATTAAATCGAAATCATTCTTCAGAAAAGGTAAAATTGGCGACTGGCAAAATCATTTGGATGAAAAAATGAAAAACGAAATCATTGAAAATCATATGGAAATAATGGTAAAATTTGGGTATTATTTTAAATGATTTTTTCTAACTTCTTTTTTATCTGCGATTATCAGTGTTGTTTTCATCCGCGTCATCTGTGTTCCGTTAAATTTTAGAACGCAGATAACACAGATACTTCGTAACGCTGATTTACACAGATTTATTTTATTTTTTTTAATTACATAAAATTCTAAATCATGAATAAAATAACACAAGAAACTACAATTCAGCGAAACAAAGAAATTCTTACCAGCGATTTAGATGGCGAAAAGGTAATGATGAGCATTAAACGTGGCGAATATTATGGTTTAGGAAAAACAGGAACATTTATTTGGGATAATATTGATGAACCAATTAAAATAAGCGACCTTGTAGAAATGATTACAGAAAAATACAATGTAAATAAAAATCAATGTTTTGAGGAAATATCTTCGTTTATTAATGATTTAATTGAAAAAGAGTTGATTATTGCAACTTAAAGTAGCTAATCTCGTTAAAATTAAATGAACATATATGATGTTCAAATTGTTAAGAAAATATTATAGCATAGATAAAACCGAACGTAAAATTTTGAATCGAACATTTTTCTGGTTGATTTATGCTTTTGTACTGGCAAGGCTGGTTCCGCTAAGATGGTTTAGTGGCTTGTTGGGTGAATTTAATCCTGCCCAGGCAGGTCCGGCAGGCGGGAAGGAAGTGGCTATTGAAATAAATTCCGGGCAAAAGGAATTAATTCAAATGCTAAGAAAGAATATAAGAAGATGGAAACGATATTTACCCTGGAAGGTAAAATGTTTCGAGGAGGCAATTGCAGCTAAAAAAGTTCTTGAAAAATATAAAATAAACTCTACACTTTATATGGGTGTAGATAAAAATACAGAAAAAGGTTTAATAGCTCATGCATGGCTGAAATGCGGAAAAAACGGAGATATTTTTATAAGCGGAGAAAAAGGGCATAAACAATATGCTATTGTTGGTTTTTATAGCTGATAACTTGACTTTTATATACATTATTTATAAGTTAACCAAAAAAACAAACAGAAACTTGATGTAACATTATTATTTACATTGTAACTTTACAAGAACTTTAAATTTGACAGAAAAGTGTAATAGTGAATATCATGAAAGACAAACTTGAAAACACAGATAAAATAGTGAAACATTGGTTGGATTCAGCTGATAATAATTATACAACTATGCAAAATCTGTTTGTTTCTAAGGATTATAATTGGTCATTATTTATGGGGCATTTAGTGATTGAGAAAATCCTTAAAGCTGTTTATGTTAATAAATTACAACAACATGCAATTTTTACTCATGACCTATTGCGTTTGTCCAGTAAAATAGGACTTGAGATGACAGATGAACAACAAGAATGGTTAGATAAAATAACAACATTTAATTTAAATGCTCGATATGATAACTACAAACAAGATTTTTATAAATTGTGTACAGAAGAATTTGCAAATACATGGCTAAGTAGAATTAAAATATTAGTGAAATGGTTAAAAAGTCAATTATAGATACAGCGGTCAGGTTTATTGAGATGATTCCGCATGATGTAGGAGTGAAAAAAGCCTATCTTTTTGGTTCTTATGCAAAAGGATTAGAAACAGAAGACAGCGATATAGATATTGCATTAATAATTAGCAACATGGATGATTTTTTTGCAACCCAAATGCAATTAATGAGATTACGCAGGGAAATTGATTTAAGGATAGAACCGCACCCAATAGGTGAATCTGATTTTACAGACTTAAATCCCTTTGCTTATGAAATTGAGAAATCAGGTATTGAGATAAAAATAGATAAATAACCACGAAAACCTAACGGAGAAAAGTGGACTGACAAATTTGTAGTTGTAGGATTTTATAGCTAAGAAGCGAATTTTAATCAAAGGGAAAGTATTGGTTAATCAATTTTATTACTAAAAGTTTGCAGAATCTTTAAATCAATGATAACTTTACTTGAATATTAATACTTTTGCATAATTTTTGAAAGTAAAATAAAAAAATATAATGGAAAAAAAGTTAAAGAAATCAGATGATAAAACACTAAATATTAATGATAAGTTAACATGGGAAGCCCCTAAGCTTTTTTGTTTAGATAAAGGGAAAACTGAGAATGGAGATTTTTTTGGCACGGCAGAGGAAGGTTCTTACCATTCTTAACCATCTGGATTTTTTGGAATAAAATTGATTTAAAAAATATTATATATGCTTTATGAAATTTAAAACTTTTATATGAAAAAAAGTTACTTTTTAATATTATTTAATATTCTCTTTTATTTATTTAATAATTCTGGTATTGCACAAGACTTTAACACATCTAATTTTATATATGGTTCAGAGAATATTAGAGTTAATGAAACAATAAAGCTTACAGAAGGATATGTGTTATTTGGAGATTTCCTTGGAACGATTAGTCGACCGGAAACTATAATTGCTGACAACCGGGATATTTTTTTAGCAAAATATGATGAAAATTTTAACCCGGTTTGGATAAAACATATCGGAGGGACATTAATTGATTTGGCGGATGATATAGTATTTGATTCAGAGGCCAATATGTATATCATTGGGTCTATCCAGGGAACTTGTTCTTTTGACGGATTAAATGAGCTAACTTCTGATGGAAATTATGATATGTTTATCGCAAAATATACCAGTGCAGGTAATCTGTTATGGGCAAAAAAGATAGCTTATAATAGTGCATCTCAACGTGGAACTTCAATTGATTTTGATGGTTCAAGTTTAATAATTGCAGGTTATTATACAGATTCTATAAATTTCGATACTGAAAGTTTCACTTCTGCTTATGGATTGTGCTTTACAAAATTTGATTTGAATGGAACTTTTATTTGGGCAAAAAATATAACAACAACAAACTCTAGTTCTACATTGCAATCAGTAAGTGCATTTTCCGATGGGTATTATTTCAACGGAAGGTTCAGAGGAACGGCATCATTTGATTTAGGCAATTTTGTAAGTAATAATGGAAGTTATGCCGATGTTTTTCTATATAAAACTGATTTCAATGGCGATGGCGAATGGTTAAGAAGAACTTATGGTGATGGCAATGCTTTTACAGGTACTATGGCTCAGGATAATTATGGGAATGTTTATTATACGGGATTCTATGGAGGGACGAGCATGGAAGTTGATTCAACATCTTCAATTAAAGGAAAAAATCCAATTATTAATAATGGAGGAGTAGATATTTTTGTTTTAAAATACAATAAAAATGGTATCTTGAATTGGTATAAAGGCTATGGAAGAGATGGTACTGATTGGGCAAGAGATATAAAATTTCAAAATAACGCTCTTTATATAACCGGGTATTTTTCCGATTCCATAATTTTTGGAAATGATACGTTGGTTTCTTCTTCATTAACCGATAAGGATGCTTTTATTGGTATTTTTGATAGAGAAGGTAATACATTAAAAACGTCTAAAATTGATGATTCGAACGACAACAATGAATCTGGGATGACCATTTCTGTTGACCAGGACAACATGGTTTATTGGGGGGGCACATTTAAATCTTCTACGGTTGTTGTTGGTGACAGTACATTTGTTAATCCTAATCCGGGCAAACAATGTGTTTTTATAACAAAAGGAAAAACACCTTTTTCTGCGGTTTTTTCTAAAAAGGTTAATTCAACGTGTTTCCATACTGATGATGGAGAACTTACCGTTACCCCTTACTTTGGAGTTGCACCTTATACTTACTCCTGGAGTCCAAATACTTCAGAAACTGATTCAACAGCCACAGGACTTGCTCCTGCTACTTATACGGTAACGGTAACAGATGCTATGGCTTCAACAGCCGAAGCTACATATACAATTACAGAACCAGACCCAATAACATTCAATCCAGCAATAACCAATGTTACTCAATGTAGCTATACCGAAGAAGGTGTTATAGATTTAAATGTAGCCGGAGGTAATAGTGGATATGCATATCAATGGCAGGCAAGTGATGGAGGTTATGGTGTTGTTTTAAGTGCCGAAGATCAGTCCGGTTTAACTGTCGGAACTTATGATGTTACCGTAACAGATTCAAAATCCTGTACTGGCGATACTACAATGTATATTACCGGCCCCGATCCAATTACTTTTAACGGTACAATTGTAACAGATTCATCAGAAGCCGGTGGGCCGGGAGCTATAGATTTGGTTTACACAGGTGGTTTTGGCGATCCTGCATCTTTTACTTTCGATTGGCAGGGACCATCAGGAACAACAACACATTCTGAAGATACTTCAAATTTAAGCCCCGGTAATTATAGTGTTACGGTTACCGATTTGCATGTTTGTGAATTCGATACCATGTTTAATGTTGCAAACCTGGATACATTTTATATTTATATTTCCGATTATAAAGATGCGTGTAATAATACCTTTAATGGAAATGCTACGGTAAGTTATAGTTCTCCTCACGGTCACACAGCAATTACATATTTGTGGGATGCAAATACCGGTAGTCAAACAACAGCACAAGCAACAGGCCTTGCATCAGGAAGATCTTATTATGTAACTGTTACCGACACAGAAAATACTCCAAACACAGTTTTGGTCGATAGTGTTTTTATAGATGAATTATCTTATATATTTGCCGGATCATTAGCAGGTACTACTACTTTAGATTGTTATGGAGATACCGATGGTTATATAGATTTAACAATTACTTCCGAGGGTGAATTACCTTATTCATATAATTGGAGTAATTCAGAAACAACGCAAGATATAACAAACTTGTCAATTGGCACTTATGGTGTTACTGCTACAGATGCTAATGAATGTACATTTTCAATTACAAATTATGTTATTGATCAACCAACGGCTATTTCTGCTGTTGCCGAAATAGTGAATAGCCCTACATGTAATGGCGATTTAGATGGTGAAGTTACTGTTTTAAGAAATGGGGGAACAGTACCTTACACATATCAGTGGAACGATCCGGGATCACAAACTACACAAAATGCAGATGGATTAGATGCAGGTTATTACACTGTTACTGTAACTGACTTTAATTCTTGTACCGCAGTTTCAAGTATTAATTTAACAGAACCGGAAGCAATAGATATTATTAAAGTGGTTAATAATGAAACCTGTAATTCGGCCGGTGAGGGATCGGTTTCATTAACTGTTTCTGGAGGATCAATACCATTTACTTATTTCTGGTCAACTACTAATGGTTCGGGATTGGTTGTTACAGATAAAAACCAAAGTGGGTTAACTGCCGGTAAATATTATTTTACTGCAACCGATGATCATAATTGTACTTATGAGGATAGTATTGAAATTACAGAACCTCCTGTTTTAGAAATCACAAATGAAGAAAAAACAAATATTACAACTTGTAATGGTGATAACACAGGTACTATAACTATAACTGCAACTGGTGGTACAGGAGTACTGACTTACATACTTAATCCGGGGGCAATTCAAACTAATAATACAGGAGCATTTACCGGAATTTTAGCTGGTACTTATACAGTTGATGTAGATGATGAAAATGGATGTGGCCCGGTTACTTCTTCATCTATTGAAATAACTGAACCCACTCAGATTTCTATTACTGCTGAAACACCTACCGATATTTCATGTAATGGACTCACTGATGGTCAGATAGTAATTGCCGCTTCCGGAGGTACAGGAACTTTACAGTATTCTATCGATAATGGAACAACATATCAGACTTCCGGTACTTTCTCAGGTCTGGCACAAGGAACAAACTACCAGGTGAAAGTTAAAGATGATAATGATTGTGAAGTTGCAGGGACTACATTAACCATAAATGAACCCACTCAGATTTCTATTGACAGTGAAACACCTACCGATATTTCATGTAATGGACTCACTGATGGTCAGATAGTAATTGTCGCTTCCGGAGGTACAGGAACTTTAGAGTATTCTATCGATAATGGAACAACATATCAGACTTCCGGCACTTTCTCAGATCTGGCACAAGGAACAAACTACCAGGTGAAATTAAAAGATGATAATGCTTGTGAAGTTGCAGGGACTACATTAACAATAAATGAACCTGCAGTTATAAATCTTGAAAGCTCAGGTGCAATAAATCCTACGTGTAATGGCTCAACAGATGGAAGTATTGATATAACAATTAGTGGAGGAACAATTGCAACTAATTATACTTATAGTTGGGCTACAACAGATGGGTCTGGTTTAGTTGCTGATGCAGAAGACCAAACAGGATTAAGTGCAGGGACGTATAATGTTACTGTTACTGATGATAATTCATGTGCATCAGTATTTGCAATAGTGCTTGATGATCCTTTGGAGATTTCAATTGATTCTGAAAACTCGACCGATGCTTCTTCTCAAACCACAGATGATGGAACAATAACAGTTGTTGCAACTGGTGGTACAGGAAATTTAACTTACGATTTAAATCCGGGAGATGATTCAAATATAACAGGAATATTTAATGGTTTATTACCTGGTGATTATACTGTTGATGTAACAGATGAAAATTCTTGCGGACCTGTTTCGTCAAATACAATAACTGTTGGATTTGTAAATGCTATTGATGATTTAATTATTTCTGATAAAATAAAAGTATATCCAAATCCTACTTCTGCTAAATTAAATATAGAAATTGATTTTGAAATAGATGATGTTTATAAAATTGAAATTTTGACTATTTCCGGTCAGGTTTTATTTAATAAGGAAATTAAGTCACATGGAATTACTAAAGAAGAACTTGATCTATCGAATTATCCGAAAGGAATTTATTTTATCAGAATTTATAATAATCAGTTTATATTTAAAGAGAAGATATTGTTGCAATAAACAATAGCTCTAGTTAAATAAGTGTTGAAAAAACGAAGGGGCTAAAGCCCTGATTTAATGGCATATTTATAACCCCAGCTTTAAAGCTGGGGTTAGTTAATACACTAAAGATAGAAGGACTTTAGTCCAAAAATATCAAACATAACAACGCTAAATTAAACTAGAGCCTAAACAATATATTAGAATATTACAAAAGCCCCTATCCGTAGCTATCGGGAGGGGCTTTTTTATTTCCTTAAATCTGCAACAAAGCACCTAATGAACTGATAGTCACGGGGTGACTTGACAAGAAGAAATGTGCATAACAGTCTTTATATCATTTAGTCACCCCGTGACTTGTGGATTCAACAGGAATTATTTTTTAAGCAATTAGCCGTAGCACGGCTTGCTTATATATAGGGAAACAAATTGCAATTATGGTACTGACTATCAAACCCGCCTGCCGGACGGGCAGGAAAGCCGTGCCACGGCTTGTGAATAACCTGCCCAAAGGTTTTATTGTAATTTTTCTTAGCGTCTTTCTGTCTTTGCGGTGAAAACAGGTATTAAGTTTTAAATATTATTTTGAATTTGTTATTTGAATTTTAGAGTTTTCTTGTAAAGACTAATTATCTTTGTTTTTTTTATATAAATTAATTATGATCTATAAAATCGCTAATAACTATCGTGACAAGAAGTTGATTAAATATTATGATTATCGGATTGATTTCCTATAATTTAAAAGAAGGTGCTAAGCGGCTATGTCTTATAG
>JAUWQL010000100.1 GCA_030611105.1 Bacteroidales bacterium | reverse complement strand
ATAAATAGATCTATTTACAAGCAAACAATATTTCACAAAATAATGGAGAGGGTTGTTCAAAGTGAGCATTTGTCTTATAGTACAATAATTGTTGCAAATAAGTAAACACCCCTAAAAAAATATTAATTGATTCCGATGTAATCAGGCATTTTATAAGAGGTAGAAACCTGGATATTTTAAAAAAGATTTTCCCAGGCAACCTTTATATTTTAAGCAATGTAGAAAAAGAAATTTGTTGGAGTAAAAAGATTAGACCCGAAGTAAAAAGAATAATTAAAAACGGTACTTTAAAAAGAATGAATTTCCCACTAAATCCTAAGTTTTTATTGGAATATGCCGAACTTATCAAAAAGTTTGGTGAAGGGGAAGCTGCATGTATGGCAGTGGCTAGATATGATAATGATATTATTGCAAGTAACAATTTAAGAGATATTAAAGCATATTGTAAAGTCCATCAAATTTCATATCTTACCACTATGGATATATTGTATATTGCCTACAAAAAAGGAATAATGACTGAAGCTAATGTAGATGAGTTTATATACTACAATGTTTCAGGTGCGAACCCTAGCAGGATACCATTCTTATCTTTAGCTAAATTTATTGCTTCTAAACCCGCAATTTGCAATCTATATAGAACTGCAGTATAATATCATTTATAAAAAAACATTGAAAAATTTAAGCTCTTTTGCGAAGCAAAAGAGCTTAAATTTAAATCACATATTGCCCGTCAGGGCAAAAGCGCGTTGGAATACTAAATTATTTATTTGTCAAACTTACCGAAAACAACCCTGAAAAACATATTATCAATATGTTGAGAATAGAAATAACACATTAATAATCAGAATATGATAAAGTTTCTAACTTGAATAAAGTGGCAAATCGTTAATAAAGATTCTTGATTTACGAACTTGTTAAAATTAGATAAGATTATATGAATTTATAAAAGGGCGCATTATTTGTAACTTGTTTATATACGGACAAATCGGTTAAAATTTAGGATATTAAAGTTAACAAAACTTTCTTATACAAAAAAGACCTTGTAGGTTTTTATCTGCAAGGTCTGAGTTAAAATTTGAAATAAACTTTAAGACTGCTATTTTATATTTTTTTGTCACTCGTAAAACACAATTTACAAGGTCTCTGCCCACCTTGTATTTCTCCATTTATTCTGTTGTTCTTTTGTGAGAAATGTCCAGGCAACAATCCGGCTTGTTTTATTTCCCTGTCCCATTGGAATGGTTTTTACTTCAACAGCTTCTGTTTTTTCCAGTGCTTTGTATGCAGATTTGAGATTGGATTGTTTCGATATTAAGGTAGAAAACCAAAAACAGGAAGATGCGAATTTCTTACTTTCGCGAATCATTTCCCGTATGAATCTTTCTTCACCTCCTTCGCACCACAACTCATTATTTTGTCCTCCAAAGTTCAAGGTTGGTTTGGTAATTTTTTTATGGCTCAGATTACTTAATTTACGAAGAGTTCCCGATTGGGCTTCTGCTAAAGAAGCATGAAAAGGAGGATTACAAACAGTGAAATCAATGAGTTCGTCTTTTTGAATAATCCCATAAAAAAAGTCTTTTGGATTATTTTGCAATCTCAATTCAATTACATCTTTTAGCTTAGGATTCAATTCAATTATTTTGTTTCCGTTTTCGATGGCAACAGGATCAATATCGGAACCTATAAACGACCAACTGTATTCTTTGTTCCCAATAATTGGATAAACGCAATTTGCACCTACGCCAATGTCCAGACATTTTATCTTATTACCTCCTGGGATTTTTCCATAGTTATAATTACGCAACAAATCTGCCACATGATGTATGTAATCTGCTCTTCCCGGAATAGGAGGACATAAATAACCTTGAGGAATATCCCAATTTTCGATGTTGTAATAGTGCTTCAATAAAGCTTTGTTCAGTATTTTTACCGCTTCGGGATTCGAAAAATCAATTGATTCATCATTGTATTTATTCAGCATAACAAATTGCTCCAGTTCCGGACAGGTATCAATAAGTTGCTTAAAATCGTAACGCTCACGATGCTTGTTTCGTGGGTGTAATCTCAATTTTACTTTTGGATGTTCTTTCTTTTTATGTGTAGTCTGTCGTTTCATTTCTTACTATCGTGGTATTTTATCTGTATACCCTGAAGAAAATTGCGCAAAAACTGATCTTTACAGGGACGGTATTTACTCTGATTTGGATTACGGAAAAATGAACTTAATTCGTGCTTACTTATGCGCAAATCCACTAGCTTAAAAATCTCCATGATATCATCATCTTTAAGGTTTAATGCTATTTTTAATTTTCTGAAAATAATATTGTTATTCATTTTTTTTTCGATAACAGGTTGCGCTCCTTCTTTTTTGCCACGTTTATCATTAATAAATCCATTAAGGAAAGTTGCCAGTTGGTAATCTAAAAGTTCTTTATATTCAGGATTGTCATCTTTTTTTAACCAATCGCTGATTTGCGCCCTTGTTACCTGATAATCGGCTAAGCTAAAAATTTCAATCATTTTCGCATCGTTAAAATCGAATGTGTAACGAATACGGCGGATTATGTCGTTATTAGTCATAAATAGTTTTTTTCTTTATTGTCAATTTGCAATTCCTTATTTCTTTGTCTCTTTAAAACAAAATGGTTATAGGATCTTATTATTTATTTGATAATTTTTATAATTCCACCAAATTATAAAAATTCCTATAATACTCAACATTTCAATAGGTACATCTATCATAGCATATGATAATTGATATTCTCCTATAATTACTGATATAAGGTCTAGAATTATTGCGATTACGTTTGCTGTTAAAATAATATATAAAGCCCACATCCGCTTTATTGGATTAAAAGCTATCAGGATATAAAGTAAAGAATAGGGAATAATGGATCCCCCTGCACCACGAAGCATTCCTATAATTGTTGGATTTACATCAACTTCTGAGAAACCTTTTAATAGTACATGTGGCAGAAAAATCAATCCAGCACCCATCAAGAAAAAATAAATTGCACAGATAAAAAAGATTATTTTAGGTACTATAAATGAAGAGTTAGAATAAAAAGATTTTCTTACTATCATAATTCATAAACTTTTTAAAGTTTTTAATAGAACTTGTAGCTAACTTGTTTTTATATCATCAATTTGCACATATAATCAAATAAACCAAGAATATACGCACAAAAATTGTTTAAAATTTAGAATGTTAAAGTTAATAAAACTTTCAAGCTTATTGGCTGAAATTTGAGATAAACTATATGGATTCCGGGTCTTCTCCACCATTCGGAGGATTTGCCCGGAATAACACTTCGTTATGTTCTTATTATACCAAGTTTAGTAATTACCGTCTTATCCAATTTGTCATTCTGAGCAAAGCGAGTAATTACACTTTGTTGATTTTTAATTTTTATTTATTTTTCCATAAATGGATATTTATAACTCGTAGGTGGCAGGAAACATTCTTTTACAGTACGTGGTGAAACCCAACGTAATAAATTAAGTTTCGAACCTGCCTTATCGTTTGTTCCTGATCCGCGGGCACCACCAAATGGTTGTTGATTAACAACTGCTCCTGTTGGTTTATCGTTAATATAGAAATTGCCTGCTGCATGCTCCAGCTTTTTCATGGCATACTCAATTACATAACGATCTTTTGAGAAAATTGATCCTGTCAAAGCATACATTGATGTTTTGTCAACTAATTCAACAGTTTCTTCAAATTTCTTATGATCATAGATATAAATGGTAAGTACCGGACCAAATAATTCTTCTTCCATAGTTACATAATGTGGATCTCTGGTAAGAATTATAGTTGGTTCAATAAAGTATCCTTTCGATTTATCGTAATTTCCTCCATGAATAATTTCCACTTCTTTGTCTTGTTTAGCACGATCAATAAAGCCTGAAAGCTTATCAAAAGAAGCTTCATCGATAACAGCATTTACAAAATTCGAAAAATCTTCCACAGTTCCCATCTTCATTGTATCCATATCGCATTTAATTTCGGAAAGCACTTCGTCCCATAAATTATCCGGAATATAAGCACGTGAAACTGCCGAACATTTTTGACCCTGATATTCGAAAGCACCACGGGTAAGAGCCGTTGCAACTTGAGTTGCATTGGCTGATTCATGAACCAATACAAAGTTTTTACCACCGGTTTCGCCAACTACTCTTGGATACGATTTGTATAATGAGATATTATTTCCTATTTCTTTCCATATATTCTGAAAAACAGATGTTGAACCTGTAAAATGGATTCCTGCAAAATCAGGATGTGAGAAAATGATTTTTCCTGCAACAGGGCCTGATACAAAAACAAGATTAATTACACCATCAGGTAAGCCTGCTTCCATGAAAATTTCCATAATAATTCGTGCTGAATATATCTGCGTATTGGAAGGTTTCCAAACCACAGTATTTCCCATCATTGCGGGAGCCGAAGGTAAGTTTCCTGCAATAGCTGTAAAATTGAAAGGAGTTAATGCGAATACAAATCCTTCCAGTGCACGCTGCTCCATTCTGTTCCATCGTAGCTCATCAGAGTCAGGTTGTTCATTAAATATTTCAGTCATGTACTGAACATTAAATCTGAGAAAATCAGCTAGCTCACATGCAGCGTCAATCTCTGCCTGGTGTGCTGACTTAGATTGTGCTAACATGGTTGCGGCATTAATTCGAGCACGATATGGTCCTGAAATCATACCTGCGGCGCGTAAAAATATAGATGCTCTTTGTTTCCACGACATACCTGCCCACTTTTCGCGTGCGTTCAGTGCAGAATCAATTGCATCCTTTATGTGTGTTTCATCTCCACGGTGGTAATACCCTAACAAATGCTGATGATCATGTGGAGGATGTATTTCTATTTTTTTATCTGTGCGAACTTCTTTGCCATCAATAATCATAGGAATATCAACAACATTTGAGCGAGACCATTCAATGGCTTTAATTAATTTTTCTCTCTCCGGCGACCCTTTTTTGTAAGTTAAAACCGGTTCGTTTTTAGCCGGAGGAGCAAAGTATAAATTCTTTTGCATTTTAATAATGATTTTTTTAATAGTTAAACATTTCAAATTTTAAAAAGCGATATGCAAATATATACATATCGACTTAATAAAAAACAAGATTTTAATCATGTTAAAACAATAACTAAAATCCTTATTTTTGTCTTTTAATAACAAAAAATAATGTACTATGTTTAAAACAAATGAATATTTCGACGGAAAAGTAAAATCAATTGCTTTTGAAACTGCTGAAGGTGCTGCTACAATTGGCGTTATGGCAAAAGGTGAATACGAATTCGGAACATCTACAGTTGAGTATATGACAGTTACTTCCGGCGTAATGACAGTGCAATTACCCGGCGAAACAGAGTGGAAAGATTACAAAGAATTCGAAACTTTTATCGTAGATAAAAATATAAAATTCAAGGTAAAAGTTGATAGTGACACTTCGTATCGTTGCCTTTATAAGTAACCTGAATTTTCAAGAAAAATATATTTAAAGTACAAAGGGCTAAATTTGCTCATTGTACTTTTTTGTTTGAATACGATATGTTTATATTTGCATATAGAAACCTTCATGCAATAAAATTGCACAAACAGAAAGGAATATATTAAACTTGAATTAAATCTTTATTAGTAAGATAAGGCATGAAGGTTCACGAGTGGGTTGTGCTAAGGAATTGTGGGTGCGAGCCAGCCTGCGGCAGGCAGGTAACAAAAAAGATTCTAAAACAATACAAAGTATATAAATGAAAAAAAACTTAATAAAATATAAATACAAGATAAAAATCTAATAATTATGGCAGGCCCAAAAGGATCAAAATATTACGATATTTTCCTGAAATTTAATGTATGGTTGGAAAATACTGATGGCGATGGGATTTTAGGTGATGGAAAATTTGAATTAATCGATTGTATTGATCAGTTAGGATCGTTAAAAGCTGCGGCTGATAAAATGAATATAAGTTACCGCAAAGCTTGGGGAATGATTAAAGATGCTGAAGAAAAACTTGGGTTTTTACTTGTAGAGAAGCGTCGTGGTGGACAGCATGGAGGAAGTTCTGTTCTTACTCCTGAAGGAAAAAAATTAATTGAAGCATATAAAAAATTGTTAGTTGAATTTGATGATGCGATTTATCAGATAACAAAAAAGTTTTTTAATAAAGTGAATAAGTAAATAATTTTTTTTATTAAAGTTCTACTCTAATATTTAATTTACCACTTCAAAAACAAGGTGTTCTATTAGACATCGTATTTAAATATACATATAAGTTATTAAACATTTAATCACTGTCCGATTTCGTACACTCTTGCACATAAGCGAACAAATTTACTACAGCTACAAGACCTCTAAATTAATGGCATTCAGTCTATTGTATTATACGGTACAATATATGTAATATCAACAAAAATATCTATAGAAATAAAATATTTTAACATAATACAAGTCATATGTTTATAAATTATTTAAAAATAGCCTTTAGGCAATTGCTTGGAAAAAAAGTTTTTTCTTTTATTAACATTACCGGCTTAGCAATAGGATTTGCATGCACTGCCGTAATATTTTTATGGGTTAAAGATGAGTTGAGTTTTGATGATTTTCATAAACATAAAGATCAAATTTACAGGGTTTTAATTAAAGTTGAAGGTTTAGATGCAGTTGGTTTAGATGGAGAATTGGCAGTTACCCCCGGCAAACTTACTGGAGCTATTAAGAGTGAAATTCCTGAAATAAAATATGTTGCTCGACTATTTAAACAATTCAGTAATCCTTTTAAATATAAAGAAAACACTTTTTATGAAGACAAATATTTTTTAGTTGATTCTGATTTTCTTAAGATGTTTTCATTTCCTATTATTAAGGGAAATGTCACAGAACAATTAAAAAATCCTAATGATATAATTATTTCCCAAAGAATTGCCAGAAAATATTTTGGAGACGAAAATCCTATTGGTAAAATTCTTAAAAAAAATAACCTGTATGAATTTAATGTAAGTGGTGTGATGGAAAATATGCCTGCAAACTCTCACTTAAAGATTGACATTATTCAATCTCATGCACTTTTAGAAAAATATTGGAAAGATGGCTATAACTGGTCAAATACTATTCATGAAACATACATTATGGTACAAAAAGGCAGTGATATTCCTGTTGTTACAGAAAAGATAAACACTATTCTTAATGAAAACAACACTATAAAAGGAATTACTTGGTTTGTAAGATTACAGCCTTTAAATGAAATATACTTAAATCCAAAAGTAACACACAGCAGTGCTATTACCAGTGATAGAACGTATATCAACATTTTTTCTATAATAGCTATGGGCATTCTTTTAATTGCCTGCATTAATTTTGTTAATATTTCAACTGCAAATTCCATTTCACGCTCCAAAGAAATTGGTGTTCGTAAGGTTCTCGGTTCAGGAAGAAAAAATCTGATTAAGCAATTCATGAGCGAATTTGTTATTTTAACATTTATTGCGGCTTTGTTATCTTTGTTAATACTGGAAATAACATTACCCTATTTTAATCATTTTACCGGTAAAGAATTATCTCTTAATCCGGGCTTTTTCATTGCTTTTTCTGTCATAGTAATTTTAACAGCACTGTTTGGTGGTAGTTATCCCGCTTTTTATCTGTCTGCTTATTCTCCCGAACGCATACTGAAAAATACGTTTGCAGGTAAAAAAAACAGTATTTCATTAAGAAGTGCTTTGGTTGTTTTTCAATTTTCAATATCAATTTTGTTAATTATTTCTACTATCCTGGTAAATAATCAATTGTCTTTTATTCAAAATAAAAAACTGGGTTTTGAGAAAGATAATGTTTTGTATATACCGGCTACAGGAGAGTTGGGTGAAAAGTTTGAAGATACTAAAAACCAATTTCTCCAATATCCAAATATAACAAGTATATCTATGAAAGGCAGTGCTCCTACTGTAACTGTTGCCGGTGGATATGTTACCTGGAGTGAGCATGAAAAAGAAAATTTCAGTGTAAGGAATATGCGGGTAACTCCTGATTATTTTAAAACAATGAGTATTGAAAAAAAATCAGGACGATTATTTTCCAAAGAATTAACTACTGACCAAAACACTTTTATTCTTAACGAAGCTGCTGTTAAGTTTTTAGGAATAAAATCTCCAATTGGTAAAATAATTAGAACTTTTGGCAGGAAAGGGAAAATTATCGGAATTGTAAACGACACTCACTTTAAATCTCTGCATCATCAACTGGAGCCTTTAATTTTTATGCCTTTAAATAATTATTCAATAGGAAACTCAGGAACAATAATTATCAAATTTTCCGGTAATGATATCTCGAAGGTATTATCAAATATAAAATCAATATGGAAGGAATATAATCCAAACCTTCCTTTTGAATATCATTTTTTAGACCAAAAAATTGAGCAGCAATACGGTTTTGAACAGCGATTAAGTAAAATTTTTACTGGATTTAGTTTACTGGCAATATTTATATCTTGCCTTGGATTATATTCTTTAATAACATTTGTGGCTGTAAACAGGACTAAGGAAATTGGTGTTCGTAAGGTTATGGGAGCTTCTGTATCTGTAATAGTAATGTCGCTTTCAAAAGATTTTATAAAATGGGCACTAATAGCTAATATTATTTCATGGCCAATTGCATGGTATGCCATGGATAAATGGCTGCAAGGTTTTGCTTATCGTATTGATATTACTATTCTGCCTTTTATTATTGCAGCAGTACTAGCTTTACTTATTGCTTTACTAACAGTTAGTTATCGTTCGGTAAAGGCAGCTACGGCTAATCCGGTGGAAGCATTGAGGTATGAGTAAATTTGAAAATTGTGATTACAATAACTGTGTTTAAAAGTGTTGGGCTGAAGCCCGACATAATAGGAATTATATAACCCCGGCTTCCTGCCAGCCGGCCAATGTCAATAAGTTAAGCCATTAATACATATAAAATCATCAGTCGTTAATCTTCAATCGTAATTCATAATGTGATTTAAGAACACTGATTAACGATTTTTGATTTTTGATTTTCATGTTCTATGCTTATTGCCTACATTTTACCCTAATTTTCTTGATTTTAAGGCATAGCTACCTCATTCACAAAAAATGTGTTAGCGAAAATAGGTATGTAATTATTTTTTAAGTGGCTTTTTTATAAAGGCAAATAACCTTTATGGTATCTTTTTCTTTTTTGTTTATTCCTTTCAAAACTCCTGTTTGGTCTTATTGGTAAAAGATTCGAAAGAAACATTTGTATAAGTTTCTCGATTAGTCCAATGATATTTGACTTTGTAAAAAGCAGGGCTATCGTTTCTTTCACTTTAGCAAGCACAGCAGTAATATTAAGCTGGTATTTGTACTTGGTTTTATTAGTTTTTCTATCAATTTCATCATCTAAACATGACGATAAAATAGAAGTAAAATTACCCATTAGGATATTTGCATAAAAATCCTGGTATATAGCAATGATTGTTTTTCCTGAAAAATTCTCAAGTTGCAATTTGTGTTTATCCTTCTTGTACGATTCTTCTATATCCCATCTTAGGTGATAAAGCCCTTTAAAAAGAGAGTGTGAGTATTTTTTTACATCCAATAAAGATGTGATTAATACTTCTTTTTCTCCAGAGGAAAGTTCAACACAAATAAATCTGCATTTTATGGGTTCAACAGTTATACATTGGTTATTATATTTTCTTTTTAATCCATTGCTCGGTTTTATTTCTGTAATTATCTCCTTTTCGCCACTTTCTACAAGTTTTTTTGCAACATTCCAATTGCTTACGGCAACTCTTGCACAAAAGTGGCTTCCTGATGCAAGTGTATTCCTGAACAAATCAAAAGAAGGATAACCCCTGTCATACAAAACCAAATCTCCTTTACTACAATATTCAAGATGCTGGTTGGCCAGTGTGTGTTCTCCAATCTTCCGGTTGACTAATTTGGCATCAATACTTAATTTATTAAGTACATCATATGCTTTTGATACTCTTGCCAGTACAACTGTCTTTTTCATGAAATTGGTGGTGTATTCACCAAATTCATTAATGGTTTCTTCTGTCTTTGGTAATATTACTTCAGAACCATCGATGGCGATTAATCGAAAGCCATTCCACTTTTTTATATAATAATTCGAATAAAAATGTTCAATACAATCATCGTCTAACTCTGCAAAAGCATCAGGCTTTATCTTTAATCTGGCTTGTGAGAATGCACTCTGGCTGGTAAACTGCTCTGATATTTCTTTACTGTATAAGACTTAAAGAATCTGTCCAATTCTCTTTGTATTGAACTTTGAATGGAGGAAATAATAAATAATGAAAGGGATTTAAAGGTAAAACTTCTTTTTCGTGTAAAATCTGATGGTTTATTTTTGTGTCTTGATATAAACTCCGAATTTGTTAATTTATTTTCCAATAAATCAATAAGTTTGGCATGATTTTTAAATTTTTGTCTGGTTTAAAGAAAAATCGTTTAAATTTGTCATAATAGTATTTTTTTTGTTTAACATACTTAAATATACTAAATAACCTGCTAAATACCAAGTATTTGGCAGGCTTTTTCCTTAACTTATTGACATTGGCCAGCCGGCAGGCGGGTAAAGCCGGGGTTAGTTAGTACTCTATGTATGGACTTTAGTCCTTCAAAATAGAGCTTAACAACGCTAAATTAAACCTAAGTTATTTATAAAATTACAATATTAATTATCGGATATTTGCATAGTAAAAAGCAATAACAAAAGTAGTTTTCTTATATACTAAATAAGCTAATAATTCCGTCAAAATAAAACTAAAAAATTATAAATTTTAAGATGATTACCAAAAACATAATTGATTCTTATAAATCCTGGTTCGATGATTATGTAAATCAATTTATTCAGCAATACCCGGATTTGTCTGAAAACATTGAGATTAAAGCAAATCATTGTAAAAAGGTAAGTTCTGAAATTATTGCACTTGCTCAAAGCCTGAATTTAAATAATGAAGAGGTGATGTTGACTGAAATTATTGGCCTTTTTCATGATATAGGCAGATTTCGACAATTTGCAAAATATCAAACCTTTTCTGATTCAAAATCTCAAAATCATGCTGAACTGGGAGTAGAAGTTTTAAAGGAAAATAATATTCTGAACGATTTATCAATGGAGAATCAGGAAATCATTTATAATTCGATTTTAAATCATAGCACAGCAAAAATTCCTCCTGAAAAAAATGAACGCATAGTTTTCTTCTCAAAACTTATTCGCGATGCCGATAAATTGGATATTTGGCGATTGATTACCGAATATTACATGGTAAAGGAGCAAAAACCTGCCCGCCTGTCTGCCAAACAGGCAGGCAAGGCAGGTCCGGCAGGCGGGGAGAATAAAGCTCTGGAACTTGAATTGCCCGATAATGATGAAATAAGTGATAATGTTTTGGAGTCAATAATTAACAAACAAGTTGTTATGAAAGAGTCGATGAAAACATTGAATGACTTTAAACTTTTGCAAATTGCCTGGTTGTTTGATTTGAATTTTGATTATTCAATAAAACGTCTTCACGAAAAAAAATATCTTGATAAAATTTTCAATACTTTACCTGAAAATCACAAAGTAAATAAGGTAAAAGAAATTGTAAATGAGTATCTTGAAAATCATATCGAAACATTTACATATTAAAAAGTATATTTTTGAGGTATAAGTATTAATTTTGCTCAAAATTTTAACAATGATTACAATAGAAAAAGCATGCGAAATTGTATTGCAAAATGCATATCAGTTAGAAACTGAAAAAATTATTTTTACTAATTCGTTGAGGCGTATCTTAGCTGAAGATATAAAATCAGATATTGAAATGCCTCCTTTCGATAAATCTGCAATGGATGGTTATGCCTGTAGAAAGCAGGATGTAAATAACACCCTGGAAATTATTGAGGTAATTCCTGCAGGAAAAACTCCGGAAAAGGAAATTGGTCCAAACCAGTGTGCGAAAATAATGACAGGTGCGCCAATCCCAAAAGGTGCCGATTTTGTTGTAAAAGTTGAATCGACTAAAGAAATTGAAAATAAGTTTGTTAAGGTAATAAGCAAAGTTGGTAAAGATAATATTAGTTATAAAGGTGAAGATGTAAAAACCGGACAACAGGTTTTAAATAAAGGCATAGAAATAAAACCGGAACATATTGCCGTTTTTGCTTCTGTTGGTTACACAGATGTTTTAGTGGGGAAACAACCCAAAGTAGGAATAATTTCAACAGGCGATGAATTAGTTGAGCCAAACAAAGAACCATCAGTTTCGCAAATACGAAATAGTAATGCTTACCAGTTAATTGCTCAAGTAAAATCATGTGGAGCAATTCCCTATTATTATGGTATTGCAGATGATACACCTGAAGACACTTACGATAAACTTAGTAGAGCTTTAAGTGAAAGTGATATTGTTTTATTGACCGGAGGTGTTTCAATGGGAGCTTTTGATTTTGTACCGGATGTTATGAAAAAAGTGGGAGTGAAAATTCTGTTCGATTCGGTTGCAGTTAAACCCGGCAAGCCAACAACTTTTGGTATTGCAGGAAAAAAATTCTGCTATGGATTACCCGGAAATCCGGTTTCATCGTTTATTCAATTTGAATTACTGGTTAAACCATTAATTTATAAATTGATGCATCGCGTTACCAATCCTATAGAATTCCAGTTGCCAATGGGAGTTGATTTTAGCAGACGAACTACGGATCGAAAAGCCTATCTTCCTGTATATATAGAAAATAGTCAGGTTTTTCCTGTAGATTATCATGGTTCGGCTCATTTACATGCTTTAACTTTGGCACATGGTGTTATTTCAATGGATATAGGTAAGGAATTAATTAAAAAAGGAGAGCTTGTGCATGTTCGACAGATTTAATCGCAAAATAAATTATTTAAGAATATCTGTTACTGATCGCTGTAATTTGCGTTGTGTGTATTGTATGCCTGAGAATGGTGTTCCATTGTTAAAACATGAGGATATTCTGAACTTTGATGAAATAGTTGAATTTACCAGAATCGCTGTTAGTAAAGGAGTTGACAAAGTCCGTATTACTGGTGGAGAACCCTTAGTTCGTCATGGAATTGTTGATTTAGTAAAAATGATTGGCGACATAGATGGCATTAAGGATTATGCTATGACTACAAACGGAGTTTTTCTGGATAAATATGCCGACGATTTAGTTAAAGCCGGATTGCAAAGAGTTAATATTAGCTTAGATACGGTTGACCCTGAAAAGTTCGAACAAATTACCAGGGTCGGTAATGTGCAAAAGGTATTTGATGGTATAAAAGCTGCTCAAAAAGCCGGTCTTAATCCAATAAAAATTAACTGTGTAATAAAAAATAATAGTCTTGATCCTCATGCTGTTGCTGTAGCAAAATATTGCGAAGAAAATGATTTGCAAATTCGGTATATAAAAGAAATGGATCTTGAAAAGGGTGAGTTCTCGGTTGTTCAGGGTGGTTCAGGAGGCGATTGTGCTGTTTGTAATCGATTACGCTTAACGGCAAACGGAATGGTTAAACCGTGTTTGTTTAGTGATATTCAGTATAGTGTAAGAGAACTTGGAGCAGAGAAAGCAATTGAAATGGCTGTTGAAAACAAACCACGTTCCGGACACGTGAACAATACAGGTAAGTTTTATAATATAGGGGGATAGTTTCGAGTTTAAAGTTCAGAGTTTCGAGTTTTAGCTTGTCAATGCCTAAATAAGGTTGACCACTTTTACTTTCTTATTAACTTTATTTATATTCAATTCTTGAGCGATATTAGAACCCGAAGTTTGTTGTTCGTTACAAATATAAAAATTTTCAAATTTAACAGGTGTTTTTCTTT
>JAUWQL010000194.1 GCA_030611105.1 Bacteroidales bacterium | reverse complement strand
CTGCATAAATCATCACTTGAAAAACGTTCAGTAAATTCTATGAAGTTTTCTCCTTTAAATATTTCCATACTTATTTATTTTATAGGCAAATATAATTGTTTATATGTAAACACCCCAAATAATTAATTATTAGATTCAATAGTAAAACACTTTTTAAATTATTACAAAAATGTAATAATTCAATAAAACTTGTAACTAACTACACAATCAATCGTCATAATCAAAACACTTAATTTAATAACTTAAATAAACATGGAATTAAAAATTACGAATTTATCGAAAACTTATCCTAACGGAGTGCAAGCTCTAAAGAATGTTGATTTAACTATACCTACCGGTATGTTTGGTTTATTAGGACCAAACGGCGCAGGAAAATCAACCTTAATGCGAACAATAGCAACTCTTCAGGAAGCTGATTCGGGAAAGATTATGTTAGATGGAATGGATGTTTTAAAACAAAAAGACGATGTCAGAAAACAATTAGGATACCTCCCCCAGGAATTTGGTGTTTACCCAAAAATATCAGCAGAAATGATGATGGACCATTTTGCAGAACTTAAAGGTGTAATAAATAAAAAGGAACGTAAAGAACTGGTAAAGGCTCTCCTTGAACAAACAAATTTATACCATGTTCGCAAGAAAAATTTAAGTGGATATTCAGGAGGAATGAAACAACGGTTTGGAATTGCACAGGCACTAATTGGAAGTCCTAAATTAATAATTGTTGATGAACCAACTGCAGGACTCGATCCGGCCGAAAGAAATCGTTTTCATAATTTATTAAGCGAAATTGGTGAAAATATAATTGTTATTCTATCAACTCATATAGTTGACGATGTTAGTGATTTATGTAAGAACATGGCTATTATAAATGAAGGTGAACTTTTGTTACAAGGTGAGCCTTCTGAATTAATCAAAAATGTTGAAGGTAAAATATGGGAGAAAGTAATTGAAAAAAGTGAATTAACAGAACATCAGGAAAAGTACAATATAATTTCAACCAGGTTATTCACCGGGAAAATTATTATTCATGCTTATAACGATACTAATCCTGATTCTTTTAAAATGGTAACACCTTCGCTTGAAGATGTATACTTTTCATCTGTTAAGAATGTGAAACAAACTTCTAATGTTTAATTAAATTACGTATCTCATGTTTTTCAGAATATTATCATTTGAATTAAAATATAAATTTCGTCAACCGGCAGTTTACATTTATTGGGTAATTTTATTTGCTTTAACATTTCTTATTGTTAATGCACTCAGCGGTTTAATTGACGGAGTAAGCGTTTCTATCGGAGGATTGGGTGGGAAAGTTCTTACCAACTCACCATTTGTTATTTACTCTATGGTAGCAGGACTAAGTTTTATGGCTTTAATTCTTCTACCTGCCCTTATTGGTAACTCAATATACAGGGATTACGAAAATAATACTCACGCATTGCTATTCTCTTATCCTATAAGTCGATTTGGATATCTTGGAGGTAGATTCTTAGGCGGATTTATTGCGGCTATTTTCGTTTTTACAAGTATTGGTTTTGGGATGTATTTAGCATCATTAATGCCATATTTAAATAGAGATTTTTTTGGGGATAATAATTTAATGGCTTACATAAGCCCTTATTTATCAAATGTAATACCTAATATTCTTATTGTTGGAATTATTATTTTTACTATTGCAGCGGTTTCCAGAAACCTTTTAGCTACTTACCTTGGTTGTATTGCTCTTCTGGTTTTGTATGGAGTCGCAGAAAGCCTGGTTGGCGATCTTGAGAATACAACATTATCGTCGCTTCTAGATCCTTTCGGAGGTACCGCGTTTGATACCTTAACAAAATATTGGACCGTTACCGAAAAAAATGAGCAACTAATTCCTTTTACATGGCTCTTATTACTTAATCGTGTTGTATGGAGTGCTTTTGCACTAGGAATATTTTCTGTTTTATTAAGTAGATTTAAATTTTCACAAAATGTATTTCAGCTTCGATTCAGAAAAAATTCAAGGATGATTTTTGCAAATATAAATCCTGTACATAAACTCTTTAAACTTAAACTTCCAACGGTAAATCAGGAATTCTCGGCAAAAGCTAAGTTTAAACAACTAATGCGACTTATTCGGTTTGAAACTTTAAATTTAGTGAAGAATCCATATTTCCTGGGCATCCTTGCTACAGGAATTCTATTTATAATGATTAACACAACCCAATTGGGTAAAATGTACGGAACCACTACTTATCCTGTAACATACCAGGTTATTGAACTATTAGGGGGGACATTCGCCCTGTTTGTTCTAATTATAATAACCTTCTTATCGGGAGAAATTGTTTGGAACGAAAGAACTTTCAGAGTTAACGAAATTGTCGATTCATTGCCAATCCCTACCTGGACTATCTATACTTCAAAACTCTCAGCTCTTTTTGTAGTTCAAATTATTTTAATGACAATAATTCTGTTCATTGGAATAATTGCCCAGACAGTTATGGGATATTTTAATTTTGAGATAGGTCTTTATATTAAAGGTTTATATGCTATTACAATGATCGATTACATTCTGCTTTGTTTCCTTGCTTTCATAGTTCATGCAGTTGTAAACAACAAGTATTTAGGACATTTTGTAATGATCCTTTATTATCTGTTTAGTATGTTCATGGGTGGAATGGGACTTGAACACAATTTATATGATTTTGGTTCAGATCCAGGTATTATGTACTCAGATATGAATGGTTATGGACATTTTGTATGGCCATTCATTACCTATAAAGCTTACTGGTTCTCGTTTGCTATTATATTAGCAATACTTTCTAATTTACTGTGGGTTAGAGGAATCGATAACAATTTCTCTAAAAGAATAAAGTTATTTAAACAAAGATTTACAGCCCCGACAAAAATTTCATTAACCATTATTCTGTTAGTTTTTGTTGGTTTAGGTTCTTATATTTATTACAATACAAATATCTTAAATGAATACACAACCAGTAAAAAACGATTATTAGAATCTGTAAACTACGAAAAGAAATATAAGAAGTATAAGGGCTATATTCAGCCACGAATAGTTGAGATGAATATAAATGTAGATATATATCCTGAAAAACGTGATGCATTTTTTAAGGGTTATTACATTTTAAAGAATAAATCTGACCAACCGATAGATTCAGTATTTGTAAATTACAGTGGTAATGTTGATTTCAAAAAATTCGAATTTGAGAAACCTTTTGATGTTCTTTACGATGATACTGAACTTGAATTTCGTATTTGCCGTTTCAAAGAACCTCTAATGCCTGGCGATTCAACAAAAGTTAATATAGAAATTGATATGATAACCAGGGGATTTAGAAATAGTGGTTCAAATACCCGATTACTTAAAAATGGCACCTTTCTATCGAGTAGTATTCTTCCTTCACTAGGCTATAATGAAGGATTTGAATTAACCAACGAAAAGAAGCGAAAGAAATACGATCTTCCTGAAAAGCAATTGATCGCCAGTATTAACGATACTTCTGCTTTACAAAACACTTACATTTCTAATGATGGTGATTGGATTAGGTTTGAAACAATTGTAAGTACTGTTCCTGATCAAATAGCTATTGCTCCCGGATATCTGGAAAAGGAATGGGAAGAAAACGGGCGTAAATATTTTCATTATAAAATGGATAGTAAAATCTTAAATTTTGCTGCATGGTTATCAGCTGATTATGAAAAAATCGAGGATAATTGGAATGGCATTGATTTAGCTGTTTACTACCATAAAGGTCATGAATATAATATTGATGATATGATGAAAGCTATGAAAATGTCGCTTGAATATTATTCTGAAAACTTTAGCCCTTTTCAATATAAACAGCTTAGAATTTTTGAGTTTCCAAGATTTTCCAGCTTTGCTCAATCGTTTCCTAACATGATTCCATTTAGTGAAAGTATCGGTTTTATTGCAGATATAGAGGATGAAGATGTTAACTATCCATTCTGGATTACCGCGCACGAAGTTGCACATCAGTGGTGGGCACACCAGGTTATTGGTGCAAATGTTGAAGGAGCAACGGTTATGTCCGAAATATTAGCTCAGTATTCATCTCAACAGGTTATTAAAAATGAATACGGTATTGAAAAGTTACGTGATATGATTAAATATGATATGGACGGTTATCTGACCGGCCGAAGTACTGAAGCTCATTACGAGCCGGCATTGCTATATTTGAGGCCAAACCAGGGATATTTACACTATAAAAAAGGCAATGTTGTTATGTATGCACTTGCTGATTATATTGGAGAGGATAAAATCAATTCAGCACTTAAAAAGTTTGTCGAAGATTACGCTTTCCAGGAACCCCCATTTGTAACATCTCTTGAATTTATTGAATATATTAAAGAGGTTACTCCTGACTCGCTTCAATATGTTATTTATGATATGTTTGAAACTATTACACTTTATGAAAATAAAGTTACAGACTTGTCATACGAAGAGCTGGATAATGGGAAATACAAAGTAAACTTTACAGTTGAATGTCAGAAATTCCGTGCAGATAGCTTAGGAAGAGAAGAAGAAATTCCGATAAATGACTGGATTGATATAGCTGTATTTTCTAAAGAAGTAAATGACAGTACTAAAAAGGAAACAGAGATTTTCTTACAGAAATTTAAGATCGAAGAAAATAAAAGAGATTTTGAATTTGTTTTGGATCATAAACCAAATAAGGTTGGAATTGACCCTTATTTTAAATTAATAGACAGGCATCGTGATGATAATACAAAATCGACGGCTGCTATTTCAAGATAATTAATAACGATGCTTAAGCTAATGCTGTCCCGGATTTGAAGATTTAACGGTCATATTACTCTATTCAAAATTCAAATTTAAGGACAGCATTTTTATTCTTCCTAACTTAAATTATATTTTATCTTTGTTTATCATATTCTAAAACATAGACTAATGAAATCAATATACACTATCATTCTAACCACTTTTGCCTTTGTTTTTTTCATTTCATGTGATCTTATCCCTGAAAAGAAAAATAGCTCACCTGTAAACAATGATGGTACAACCATTCACAGGGCGTATTATGAAAAAAGCGGAACAATAAAATCAGAAATAACAATAAAAAATAAAAAGAAAAACGGTCCTGCAAAAAAATATTACCCAACCGGCGAAGTTCATACATTAGTAAATTATGTTGATAATGTTAAGGAAGGAGAAGCAATTTGGTATTATAAAAATGGACAAGCTTACAGAGTTACACAATATGTGAATGGAAAAATAGAAGGTATTAGAAAGGTATATTATAAGAACGGTAAATTACAAGCAGAAATACCATATAAGAATAATGAAGCAATCGAAGGATTAAAAGAATATAATGTAAAAGGTGTACTAATTACTTACTATCCCAAAATTGTTTTTGACACTCAAAATAATCTTTTGGTAAATAATAAATTCATTCTTATTTGCAGAATGAGTAATAATTCAAGAAATGTTACATTCTTTCAGGAAATAATAATAATAATAGATACAAACCCGAAAAAAAGAAAAATTGAAGTTCAAACAAAAAATGGTATTGCTAAAATTGAATTTCACATCCCGTCTTTAACAAAAATTGATAAAGAAATTATTATCTACGCTCATTTAAAATCAGCAATGGGAAATCCTTACATAACGAAAAAAATATATAAGCTAAAAGTAGATTCAAATTAATTTATATGATTATCGGATTGATTTCCTGTAATTTAAAAGAAGGTGCTACCCCGATAGCTATCGGGGGCTATGTCTTATAGACTTTTCAGTAATTTTTAAAAGATATTCAATTTATGAACAAATCCCTGCCTGCGGCAGGCAGGCGCTAAGCACCTAATATTCATAGGGTGTATGTAAAAGACGTGTTAAATTTAAAAAGGCCCCGATAACATATCGGCGCCAGCGGGTTTTCAGTAACAAAACTCTTGAAACATTTAAAGTTTCAGTATCTGACTTTTCGAGAAAAAGGAAACAATCTTTTTCAAGCACTGTCTTTTTTTTAATAAATTTGTCCACAAAGAGTTTGTCATTAGAAATTGAAAGTTTTG
>JAUWQL010000160.1 GCA_030611105.1 Bacteroidales bacterium | reverse complement strand
CAAAATATTATCTTAGTAAAGTTGTTCAGTGGGGGACAATTAAACAGGGCTAAAACCCGTATGTACAGTAACACGGGGCCGTTATGCGTAATTTATTTCTAAATCAATGATTATGAGAAGGTTGTTAGTGTTATTCTTTTCAATTCTACTTATACAAAATATTTTTTCTCAAGAGAGTGTATTTAAAATTCAGGCACGTAAGGATTCTGTTGAATTTCATGAAATGCTAAGACAGTTTAATAGTTTGAGTGTAAATGAACCTAATAATGGTTATTCTAAAATTCCATTTCGAATTTATTACAAGTTTTTTCGTGAGAAATATGATGAAAGAGTAACAGGTATTTCACCAATTCAAGTTTTAAATAATTCAAAGAATATAACCTTAATAGTTGAAGAAGGCTATCCTGAAGGTGGACATTCATGTAACTATAAGTTAGCTACGTTTAAACCAAATGGAGATTTAATGCTTAAGACAAATATTTGTGGTGTAGGTGTTGACCTTGATGGTGGTTTTACTTGCGAAATGCATTTTATTGACAATAAATTTCTAGAAATATTGGAATATCAGAGTAAAAATGTGAATGATATTTACAAAGTGACAGGAGAAATTCAACATAATTACTACTTCATAAATCAGAATGGATATAGAATGATTGTTCCTGAGTACTCAGGTGACAGGTTATTTCCAAATGCAACCACAAGAATTTTAAATGAGAATGAATTGTTTTTGTATTCTGTTGAGCAACTTGACATAATGAGAAATGAAATATTTGCTGATTATGGTTATAAATTCAAGATTGAAAAGTGGAAAAAATATTTTGAAAGTAAAAAATGGTATGTCCCAAGACATGAAGATGTAAATGAATTCTTAAGTGAAATTGAAAAGTATAATATCGACTTGATACTTAAAGTAAAAGAAAACAAAGAATAAAAATAAACAACGCATAACCTGGTTTCAAATTCAAGCGGTGCGTAGGATAGGTTTGATAATTATTTGATATTTTAATATGTTAATGATGTGAAATTCATAATTTGAATAAAAGAATTTTTATGGTTTAGTATTGAATAAAATTCTTTGCGAATATATCTAACTATTGATTAAGCCTTATGTCTTTAAAAAAATTCCAGATTTCGACACTGGCATTAAAATCTTGATTGGTATTACCCGCAGGATAACCTGCAGGACCAGCACCAGGCCAAGTATGTCCTCCATTGATTATCTTATAATAAATTACATCAATCTTGTCCTTACAGTTTGTATAACTAATCATTTCAACCGTACAACTATCTGTCGTATCTAAGTCCAGTAAAATGAGTGGTGTCAATCTGAACGCAATTATTAAAATTAGTCCAGTAACTTAAGGTCTGATCTGCTGAATGACAGCCCGTAGTACCATTAATAGACACCCACGGATCTTCTGTGCCATGGATTTGAAGAACCGGTATTGCACGAAGTGGATTGCAATTAGCTGCAGTACTTGTTGAAATTACCCCACCGACAGATGCTATTGCTGCAATACGATGACTCAGTTGGCAGGCCAGTTTGTATGCCATAAAACCACCATTGGAATAACCACAGGCATAAATCCTCTCAAGATCAATGCGATAATGACTGCTCACTGTGTCAATCAAAGCATTGATAAATCCAACATCATTGACATTGGGAGTTGCCCAATCAGGATTATCTCCAATTCCGCTATTCCAGTTAGAGATTGCATTGGGAAAAACAACAATAAAACCAGATGTATCAGCGATTTGATGCAGCAATGTGTAGTTCATTCCCTGTTGGGCAGTCCATCCATAGCTGTGCAAATAAATCACTAGGGGGAAATTTAGACTGTCTGGATAGTTATCTGGCAAGTAAACAATATAGTTTCTTTGATGTCCTTCAAAGTCAAAGTCTCTTGTTTGAATTTGAGCATGCAAAATTGAATGGGAAAAGAATAGAACAATTGCAACTAAAATTATTTGCCGTTTGCAAGTGTGTAATGAAAAACAATAAATATAAGATATCATTGGCACCTCCCTTGAAAGTTTCTATTTAAATAAATTTTAAGCATAAACTGCTGTAAAACAATAAGTAAACTCAAAGTTAAGCTAACGAAGATTGAAAGTCAAAGCGTCAATTAGCAGATTTAGTAGGAGTAAATCATAACAGTATTCAAAACTGGCGTTTACAATATGAAAGAGGAGGAATAAATTTACTATGTAGTCATAAATTAGAAGGATTTAAGCCTTCTGTTATTAGCAGACAAGAACATAAAGCCATTGAAGAAAAGCTTAATAATCCTGTAAACGAATTACAAGGATATAAAGAACTTTTGGCTTGGTTTGAACAAGAGTTTTCTAAACAGATTAAATATAATACCTTATTAAAATATTGCATTAGAAATTTTAAATCAAAGGTAAAAGTAGCTAGAAAAAGCCACATCAATAAAGACGAAAAAGCAGTAGAAACTTTTAAAAAAACTTCAGTCAAATCTGTGCAGAAGCGATAGAATCAACAAAATTTGAATTTAAATCTATAAACTTATATTATCAGGATGAAAGTCGATTTGGTCTATTAACAAGAAATGGGAAGGCATTAACGGCTAAAGGAGTTAAGCCAGTATGTCCATTTCAACACGTATTTAAATCTACTTATTTATATGGAGCATTTTCTCCAATCAACGAATTCTATGTAGAAAACAAGTAAAATACTTGTTTTCTTTTTTTATTCTAAAAGTCCATTTTCACATATGGCGTTCCTCTATTTACAGTTACAAAAACTCGATGTATTAACTTATTCCTTATTGCATTAATTACAGAAAACTCATTTTTCCCTTCTTTAATTTTCCTTAGATAATATTGTTTTATTTGTCCATCATACCTAATTGCTGCATATGCTCCATTTGTTAGAAGTGATTTAAGCTCTTTGTCAGCCATCTTATTAATCCTTACCACTTTCTTAATGCTTGTTCCTGATGATCGCTCAAAAGGTGCAGAGCCGCTATAGCTGGCAAAGTGTCTTGGGTTGGGGAAATTTGAATAGCAATTAGTACGTGCAATTATGTATGCTGCAATTATGGGACCTATTCCAACTACCGAGGTTGTTAACTTGTATGCTTCACTTAGAACCGAGTCTTCAGTCATTAATTTTAGAATTTCTTCTTCTGTTTTTTTGATTTTCTGAACATAACTTTTAATAAGTCTGTTGCTTTCTGTCTTAATAAATCTTGAGGTTTCTTTATCTGAAAAAGCTGCTATTTCTTTACTTGATGCTTGTAAAGCTACTTTCTGTTTCAATAGTATTCTTCGAAAAGATACTAATGCTTTTAGCTTTTGTAAAGACTGTGATGGCAACTTATAAAAGCTTAGTTCTTCGATATGCTGATATAAATATTTAGCAATATCTCTCGAATCGGCTTTATCTGATTTTTCACGTTTTATTATCCCTAAAGAACGATTAATCTTTAAAGTTGATTCATGACAA
This sequence comes from Bacteroidales bacterium, assembly GCA_030611105.1. Lineage (GTDB taxonomy): Bacteria > Bacteroidota > Bacteroidia > Bacteroidales > UBA12077 > UBA12077. Next base: position 4,972 of record JAUWQL010000160.1, on the reverse strand, counting down.
TAATCCAGACTGTTTTCTTCAAAAAAACAACACAGGTGATAAGAATATACTCCTGTTTGTTCCATGCAAAATACCCAGGTTGATTCATCAAAATTGACATATAAAGATTTGATCCACTTTACCAGTTGCTTATAGCCAGTTTTTTGATTTTTAAATTGTTTGTGATGTACAGTTTGCAAACTACCTTTGAGTATAATAGTAGCATCAAATGTTAATTTTGAAACATCAATTCCAATGAAAAGCATCTTTTTTTTCATAATTTTGTTTGTGTTTAATTAATCCCATTAGTAGGTCTAGTCTGCTTGAACAGATTAACCTTGAATTCTATATAATTCTAACACTTGAAAGACCGGGGACTAATTCGTTGAATAAGCCTAATAGCTTAGGGGGACAAATAGTTCACCCCGGTCTTTTTAATATTATGAACATATTAACAGCAATTAACAAAGAAAAAAGAAGCAAAAAAGAAAAATTTACATAATCATTTATATCTTTATAATTGAATTAACTGATTTTACAATACTAATGGGGGGATAATGAAACAGGACGAAAATCCCAGCCTCAGTTTACCCGAAGACCTTGTAGTGCAATTCTGCTCTTTTTAACAAACAAAATATTTTTAGTAATTTAAGTCACTTTCTGACCGTTTTTTTTTTTAGTATAGTTCTATACTGTCTGACAATGAAAGTATAATTTATTCGTGCTATTTGATACTGTACTTAGCGAAGCGTTTTCTTGAGACGAAGTCGGAAAAAATTTCGAGATTGATTCGGTAAATATGATAGAAAATTGTTTAAATTTTCACTAAAAATCTATTTGCAATTTTAAGTTTAAAATCAGGTTTGTAAATTTAGAGATATAATTTCTTTATTATTTAGTGTAAATTAATTTCCTTTACAAGAAATAAAAAATAGTCAATGGATACGTTATTTTTTATAGGAGTTTTTTTAGCATTTTTTCTTCAATTTTTATTGCTTTCCAAAAAGCATAAAACTTTATCCGATAAGATCCTTGCTGTATGGATGTTTTTTATTGGATTCCATTTATTTAGCTACTGTATTTATTATTTAGGATATTGGGACAAGTATCCACATCTTGTTGGAATACATCATTGGGTTCCACTGTTACATGGTCCGTTACTATATTTATATACCGTTTTTTCATTACGAACCGATCAGCATTTAAGACAAAAAGATTATCTGCACTTTACTCCATCTGTTTTTGTCTCTCTATATATGTTTAGATTTTATTTCTTCTACTCTACCGATAGAAAAATAATGATAAATAATGGTGAAGTTGATGATTTTTCATTGTTTATGACTCTATCATTAATTGCTTTTTTATTATCCGGAATAATATATCCAATTTTATCTTATCGTTTGTTAGGCAAACATCGTCGTTTAATAGACGAAAACTTTTCTTATGATGAAAACATAAACCTAAATTGGTTGAAATATTGTATTTGGGGCATTGGAGGAATATTTCTAACTGCAACTATAATTTCTTTATTGAGAGAAGTTATTGGAGTTGAATTTGGATTTAATGCTGATCTCATTTTTTATACACAGATAACTTTATTTATTTTCTTTTTAGGTTATTTTGGGATACGACATAAAGGTATTTTTGCAGATAATATAGCAAGGAGTCAAATTGTAGAGCCCGGAACACAAGGAGAGTATAAGAAATCAGGATTAAATCAGGACGTTGCTGCATCGTCTCATCAAGTTCTTTTAAAGATAATGAAAGAGCAAAAGCCATTTCTTCAGCCAAAGCTTACTTTAGGAGCTCTGGCAAAATTACTGGACATATCTGTAAACCACCTTTCTCAAATAATTAATCAATACGAAGGCGTTAATTTTTACGATTTTGTAAATAAATACAGAGTTGAAGAGTTTATGTTAAAAGTTACCGATACAAAAAATAAGAATTTTAGTATTCTGGCTATTGCTCTTGATTGTGGATTTAATTCTAAATCTTCTTTTAATCAGGTATTTAAAAAAATTACTGATAAAACACCATCTCAGTATATGACCGAAATTAAAGCTTAGTCAAATAAGTTACATCACTATTCTGTAGTTTTTCAAAAATATTTGATAGTCCGCACACTCATTTATATGTACGAACTATACCTGTTTGCAGAATAGATCTATAAAATCCTTATTTTTTTGGCATTCTCCAAAAATCATGTAATAGCATGAATTGCAATGGAATAGTCGACCATTCCTATAAGTATGGACATGTTGTTTGTCCATTCGCATAGGCTCAGACGATTGGCCCTTTCATCTTCCACATCTTTGTACAAAAATTCAAAGTTATGAAATCAGAAAATAAAACAAATCGCTTAAGGGAGAACATCTTATTCTGGATAATAAGAATGATTAGCATCATATTAATTATAGTACTAATCTGGATAATGTTTATTAATAAATAAGAGTCTTAAAAGTTCATTTAAAAAATTAAATATCATGAAGAAAAAGTTACAATTAATTATTAGTCTATTACTGCTTTCGGCAGGAACCATTACTGCCCAAACGCTTAGTCAAACAGTTAAGGGAAGAGTACTCGATAATGCTTCACAAATATCCTTGCCAGGAGCAACTATTATTATTCAAGGAACAGATCCAATTATTGGAGGAAGCACTGATATGGATGGTTATTTTCGTTTGGAGAATGTTCCGGTTGGCAGATATAATCTGGTAATAAGTTATGTTGGTTATAGGTCTGTTACTATCCCTGAAGTAATTGTAAATAGTGGTAAAGAAAAATTTATTACTGTTGAACTAATCGAGAAAGTTAACAAGATAAATGAAGCAGTAATAAAAGCTCATATAAATAAGGATCAACCTATAAATTCAATGGCTTCAATAAGTGCTCGTTCATTTTCTGTTGAAGAAACGAGAAGGTACGCCGGAGGACTTGATGATCCTGCTCGCTTAGCTTCTTCTTTTGCAGGAGTTACAACAACACACCTGGGCGACAATTCAATTATTATTCGGGGTAATGCACCCAAAGGTGTGCTTTGGCGACTCGAAGGTGTTGAAATTCCAAATCCAAGTCATTTTAGTGGTCAAAATGTTCAAGGTGGTGGTTTTACAACAATTTTTAGCAGTCAAATGCTTACTAATTCCGATTTTTTTACTGGAGCCTTTCCTGCTGAGTATGGTAATGCTTTGGCAGGGGTGTTTGATATGAAATTAAGAACAGGAAATATGGATAAACGAGAGTATACTTTTCAGGCCGGATTGTTAGGAATTGATTTTTCTGCTGAAGGTCCATTCGTAAAGGGAAAAAGAGCTACATACTTATTCAATTACCGTTATTCAACTTTTGCATTATTAGACAATTTATTTCCCGGACAAGAAATGCCAAAGTATCAAGATTTATCATTTAAATTAAACTTCCCAACAGCAAAAGCCGGAATATTCTCTTTATGGGGAGTCGGTGGATACGATAAAATCAGTAAAAAAGCGGTTAAAGATTCTTTAGATTGGGAGTTTAAAGAAGACAGGGAAGAACAGGAATTAAAAATGATTCCTGCAGCTATGGGTTTAACTCATAAAATGATTTTGAACGATAAAACGTACATTAACTCTTCTTTATCAACAACATTTTATCATCAAAATTTTGATAGTAAATGGAATGGTGATGATTTGATTATTAGAGATAATGAATTAATAAATATTAAGAATCAAAAATATATCTTGTCATCATTTATTAATCACAAATTTAATACACAACATACAAATAGAACAGGTATAAATTATTATCATATGCTTTTTGATGTAGTTGTAAGTCAGTCACCTGATTTTATTTCGCCTATGCAAGAATTTGTAAATGAGTCGGGTAATAGTGGATTAATACAAGCATTTTCGCAATCAAGATTTAACATAAGCGATAACTTTACAATCAATGCCGGGGTACATGTTCAATATTTTGTATTAAATAAAAACTATTCTATTGAACCACGTTTATCACTAAAATACAATATCAATAATAAACACTCTTTTTCTGCGGGATATGGAAGACACAGTCAGCTAGAAGACATGAAAATATATCTGTCGAAGCAAAATGGACCTGAAGGTGTTGTACAACCAAATAAAGACCTGGATTTTTCTAAAGCCGATCACTTTATCCTTGCATACGATTATCATATTAATAGTAATATGCGTTTAAAGATTGAACCATACTTTCAATTTTTATCGGATATTCCTGTTATACCTGATAGTTCTTATTCTCTCATAAATTTCAAACAAGACTGGTTTTTTAACGATTCATTAATAAATAATGGAACTGGAAGCAATATAGGAATCGATTTTACACTTGAACGTTTTCTGGATAATAATTATTACTGGATGATTACCGGTTCATTGTTTAAATCGAATTATACAGGAGATGATGGAATACAACGAAATAGTGTGTATAATCGTAATTTTGTAGTTAACGCACTTTATGGTCGAGAGTTTTATATCGGAAAAAGAAAAGGCAAGAAGAATGTATTAGGTGTAAATGCTAAGGTAACAATTTTGGGTGGAGAATATCAAACTCCATATCTTGAGAATGAATCGATAGAAGCACAAATGATGCAATATGACTATTCACGGCCTTATGAGTCGAAAGATCCGATCTCATATTATGTAGATTTAACACTTACATATACTAAGAACAAACCTAAGTATTCAGGAACATGGGCATTGCAAATAAAAAACCTTACACAATCTTCAACAAAATATGATTATGCATATAGTTATAAAGAAAATAAGGTAGTAGAGAATTATTTATCTTCTATAGTACCATCTATTAGTTACAAAATTGAATTTTAGTTATTGATGTATTTAATTCAATTCGAACACATAAAAATTAATATGATATGAAAAAGACAAATATTTGTGGTGTAGGTGTTGACCTTGATGGTGATTTTACTTGCGAAATGCATTTTATTGACAATAAATTTCTAGAAATATTGGAATATCAG
>JAUWQL010000212.1 GCA_030611105.1 Bacteroidales bacterium | reverse complement strand
CTTTAAAAACTCATCTATAAATTTCTTTTTTTTCATTCATAACCTTTAATTTACTGTAAAGCTAATGAATATAAGCCTTTTGAAAGGTTTCAGCCTCCTTTTTGTCTATTAAGCCAAAATATGGATTAGGTATATAATCCGATAGTCATATTAAATATTAAAAAAAGGGATAAATCTTTCGATTTATCCCTTTAATATATAAAACATATTTTCTTATACTTTCCAGATTGTTCCGCTATTAAGCAAATCATCAACTGATTTAATAGATGATTTTGATTTAACTTCCTCAACTTGTTTAGCAACACTTCCATCATAAGTTGGAGCATTAACGCTTCTAATAACACCAAAAGCAACCGGATGTTCAGGATATTGCATATTAGCCAACATTAAATGCATCCCTGGATTTACCTCTTCAGCATTATGTACCAATAAGTCTTTTTCAGAATATTCATTACCTAATTCAACCACTTTAAGTTTAAGATGTTCTGCATCAAGTATAAGTCCTTTATCTTTGTTTTTACCAAAAATCATTGGTTCGCCATGTCGTAAAACTATCTGACGGTCGTCTTTAAATTCTCTATCACTTATCGCAGCATGTGTTTTATCATTGTAAATAACACAGTTCTGCAATACTTCAACAACTGTTGCACCATGGTGTTTGCCTGCTTCGACAAAAATTTTCTGACACAATTTCAAATTATTATCAATAGATCTCGCAAAGAATTTTCCCTGCGCCCCAATAACCAATTCTCCAGGATGAAAAGGATGTTCAACAGTTCCGTAAGGAGACGTTTTTGTCACAGTTCCAAATTTTGAAGTTGGTGAATACTGACCTTTCGTTAATCCGTAAATTTCGTTATTGAATAAAATAATATTGACATCAATATTTCTTCTAATTGCATGAATAAAGTGATTTCCTCCAATAGCCATGGCATCACCATCGCCGGTAATTTGCCAAACACTTAATTTGGGGTTAGCAACTTTAACTCCAGATGCAATTGCTGAAGCACGACCATGAATACTATGAAAACCATATGTGCTCATATAATAAGGAAATCGTGATGAACAACCAATACCTGAAATAAAAGCAAAATCCTCTTTCGCTATTCCTAATTCGGGTAAAGCACGTTGAATTGCATTCATAATTGCGTGGTCTCCACATCCCGGACACCATCTAACTTCCTGATCGCTTTTAAAATCTTTTGGAGTAAGTATATTTTGTGTTTCAGCCATGATTAATCCTCCAGTAATTTTTCAAAATGTTCTTCTAACTCTATAACAGTAAATGGCAATCCTTGTACCTTATTATATTGCAAGTATTTATATTCGGGATTTGTCATCCTAAGATAATTAGCAAACTGTCCCATATTATTTTCACAAACAACAATCTTTTCAAATTTTTCAAATACTTCCTTAACATTAACAGGCAATGGTTTAATGTAATTAAAATGTGCTAAACTAACCTTTTTGCCTTTATCCTGTATTTGCTTAACAGCTGTTGCCAAATGACCGTAAGTACCACCCCAACCAACAACCAATAAATCACCCTTTTCGTCTCCTTCAACTGTTAATTTTGGTATAAACTTACTAACACGTTGCACTTTTTCTTCACGGATATTAACCATTTTCTGGTGATTAATCGGGTCGTGCGAAACAGAACCTGTTAATTCATCTTTCTCAAGGCCACCAATTCTATGTTCTAATCCTTTTGTTCCCGGAACAGCCCAAGTTCTTGCCAGCTTCTCTACATCACGGGCATAAGGTTGCCAATCTTTAGTTCCGGCTTTTGCAATTGGAGGTTTTATATCAGGATATTCCGACATTTTAGGAATTCTCCATGGCTCGGATCCGTTTGCTATAAAACCATCTGTAAGTAAAATAACCGGTGTCATATGCTCTAAAGCGATTTTTGCTGCTTGAAAAGCGTAATGAAAACAATCAGAAGGTGTACTGGCCGCCATAACAACAACCGGACTTTCACCACTTCTTCCATAAAGTGCTTGCATTAAATCTGACTGTTCAGGTTTTGTTGGTAAGCCTGTTGATGGCCCTGCTCGTTGTACATTAACAATCACTAATGGTAGTTCAGTCATAACTGCTAAACCAATAGCTTCTCCTTTTAGCGCTAAACCCGGGCCAGATGTTGTTGTAACAGCTAAATCTCCGGCAAAACTAGCACCAATCGACGTACATATACCGGCAATTTCATCTTCAGCCTGGAATGTTTTTATTCCTAAATCTTTTCTTGCTGATAGTTCCTGTAAAATCTCTGTAGCCGGTGTTATAGGATATGATCCGCAGAATAATTCTAATCCCGCTTTTTCAGCAGCCGCAATTAAACCCCAGGCAGTTGCTAAATTCCCACTTATATTTCTGTAAGTTCCTTTTTTGATTTTTGCAGGACTAATTTTAAACGATGGAGCCATCTGCTCCATGGTTTCTGCATAATTGTAACCAGCATGAAGAACTGTTTTATTTGCTTCAACTACTAATGGCTTCTTTTTAAATTTATTTTCTAAAAACGACTCCGTATACTTCATTGGACGATCAAAAATCCAATAAATCATACCTAAAGCAAACATATTTTTACTTCTCAAAACACTTTTGGGATCTAAGCCGGTATCTTTTAATGCCTCTTTTGTTAAAGAAGAAATAGGAGCCTTAATAATATTATAACGGTCTAGTTTATCTTCATTTATAGGATCATCAGTTTTATACCCTGCTTTCTTAAGGCCTCTTTCATCAAAAGTGTCTTCATCAATTATAATAGCTCCTCCTTCTTTAACCCATTTAGCAGTTGCTCTTAATGCTGCAGGGTTCATTGCAACTAAAATATCGGCATAGTCACCTGGAGTTTTAATTGCAGTTTGTCCAACATGAACCTGAAAACCAGATACTCCACCAATCGTACCTTGTGGGGCCCTAATTTCTGAGGGATAATCCGGAAATGTAGATAAATCATTTCCAATAAATGCCGACGTATCTGAAAACAGAGTTCCGGTAAGTTGCATACCATCTCCAGAGTCTCCCGAAAACCGAATTACGACTTCTTCGCGTTCGATGGCATCTGCTTTTTTACTCATAATAAATTCTAATTTTGTAAATTAATATTAACTGATGTTCAAAATTATAAATGCACATGGAACAGTTACCTGCTTCATGTGCATTTCTATAAGTTTTTATTCTTATTCAGTAATGTTTCTATAAACAAAACAATTATATTATTTCTGTGACAAAATTAAGCAATGTTAATTGATTATTAACTAAAATTTCAATGAAATTTTGAACTAAATAACATGATTTTTCTCATTTTTTTCACATAAAGTTTATTTCTTATCTTAATTTTGTAAAAAACACTTATACAGATACTTATTTATGGTTATAATAAAATCAGTCAGAGGATTTACTCCTGAAATTGGGAAGAATTGTTTTCTAGCAGAAAATTCAACTATTGTGGGGGATGTTAAAATTGGAAGTGATTGCAGTTTTTGGTTTAACTCAGTTGTAAGAGGAGATGTAAATTCTATTAGAATTGGAAATAAGGTTAATATCCAAGACGGTGCAATTTTGCATTGTTCGTTTGAAAAATCAAAAATTCATATAGGAAATAATGTTTCCATTGGCCATAATGTTATTGTTCATGGAGCAACTCTACACGATAATGTTCTTGTGGGTATGGGAGCAATTATTATGGATCATGCTATAATTGGAGAAAATTCAATTATAGCTGCCGGAGCTCTGATTTTAGAAAATACTGTAGTAGAATCAGGAAGTATTTATGGTGGTGTGCCTGCAAAAAAAATTAAATCGATTGAACAAGATCAAACTAAAGAAATGATTGAAAAAATAGCTAATAATTATTTAATGTATGCTAAATGGTATGAATAATAATTAAAGGTTCAAAAGCTCAATAATCTTCACTGCTATTATACTGCGCTGTTTCTGGCTACTTGTTACTCGTTTCTGGTTTGGCAACCTGTAAACAAGTAACCAGCAACAAGCAACTATTCCGGGATAGTTTAATTAAAAATCTATTATTATTTAAAAACGAAGTATTAACCTGAGTTCGGTATAAGAATTAATTTATAGAAAGCAAATAGAGTGTGAGATTTGAGGAAGAAAACTTGAAGTAATAACGGGTTATTTCAAAAGATTTATTCCTTAAAGATTGCGCTATATTTGCTTTCCCTATGGGCATCATGAGG
>JAUWQL010000047.1 GCA_030611105.1 Bacteroidales bacterium | reverse complement strand
TCCAATTGAGTTACACGTGTTTAATGATGAGGGTTGTGAGAAAATCTGGTATGATACGGTAATTGTTTATCCTGAAGTAAGAGCCAATTACAACATTGACGGTAATAATTATACAGGATGTAATTCACGAACAGTTACTTTTACAAACACATCAAATATTGGAACACATATTGCCTCAGAGTTTTTATGGTCTTTTGGCGATGGAACGAATTCTAATTTAACAAACCCTGCACCACATTTATATGATAATACTTCATCAGCTGATAAAGTATATAATTTCAATTTACACGCTGAATCACAATATGGTTGTTTTGATGATACTGCAAATACGATAACAATTTACAGGGCTTATGCCGATTTTACTGTTGATGCAGATGAAGGATGCTCGCCTCTTGATGTTACAATATCAAATATTTCTGAGGGGAATCAAATAACTATATGGGCATGGGATTTTGGAGATGCAACTAATAGTGCTTTGAAAGATCCTCCTGTAAAAACATATAACAATACCACAGGCGCAACCCAGGTTCGAAATATGCAGCTTACTGTTACAGGAACAAATGGTTGTAGTACATCTAAAACTACACCTATAACTGTATATTCATCGGTAGATTTAACATTTACTCCTTTAAATCAAACAGGTTGCGATTCTCTGGAAATAGCTTTCAATTCAACCATAAATCCTAATATTGCAGGACCAACATATAACTGGGATTTTGGTGACGGAACTTCATCAAGTATACCCGATCCAACTCATATTTACAGGAATTTAACAAATGCAAATGCAGTAACATATCCTGTTAATGTATCTGTACAGACACCTGATGGATGTACTGATGCTGAGACAACAAATATTACTGTGCGACCTTATGTTAACGCAAAATTCACAGTTGATAAGGTTGCCGGTTGTTCACCATTAACTGTTGATCCTGTTGCCACATACTATATTGGAATAAATCAATACCGTTGGGATTTTGGTGATGGTACACCAATTGTAACAGGTCAAAATCCTGGAGTACATACTTATCCTGCTAATGCAACTGGTGCCAATGTTACTTATACCTTGCAATTAGAAGTTCTCGACCCAAGTGGTTTGTGTACTAAAGTTGCCACTAAAACAATAACCGTATATTCAGAAGCTATTGCCGATTTTAATCCTAAAAACTCAACAGATTGTAATCCGTATATGTTAACCTTTGATAATTTATCATTTAATGCAGCAACTTATAAGTGGGATTTTGATGATGGAGGTACAACTTCGTCTGATTTTGAACCTACATATACTTTTACAAACAACGGCACTGGCACAGAAATATATAATGTTGAATTAGAGGTTACATCGGATGAAGGATGTACTGATGTTTTTATTTCACCAGTGAATGTATATCCTCTTGTAATTGCTGATTTTGATATAGATGTTTCTGAAGGATGCTCTCCTTTAACAGTTACAATATCAAATAATTATGTTGGTTCTCAATGCTATTGGTACTGGGATAAAGATGACGATGTTGTGAATATTGGAGCAGCCGACAGTACTGTTAATTTCGCAAATTTTAACAAAACATATATAAATAATTCAGGAACCACAAGAACTGATAGTTTAACATTAATTGTTGGTAATGGTAATGGCTGTTACGAGATGTTCAAAAGAGCTATAACTGTACATTCAACTATTGATGCACAATTTACTTTTAATCCTGCATCTGGCGAAGGATGTAATACTTTAACAGTTGATTTTACAAATAATACCGTTAATGGAGCATTATATAGTTGGTCGTTTGGCGATGGTTCTTCGACAACAACCGAATCACCAAGTCACGAATTTATTAATACAACAACAAGTGATAAACCTTTCGATGTTAGAATGGATGCAGAATCTGTTAATGGCTGTACCGATCATTTTGAAACTGTAATAACTGTTTATTCAAAAGTAATTTCTGATTTCTCAATAGCAACAAGTGAGGGATGTCCTCCATTTTCTACAAGTATTGATAATACTTCAATTGGAAATGCAGCAAACATTTATCAATGGTTAATTGATAATGTTCCTGTAGGTGGAGCTCCAACAAATATGGATGATTTTGATCACACCTATGAAAATTTGGTAAACTCAATTCGTGATTATGAAGTTAAATTAATTGCTACAAATCCACATGGATGTATTTCAGAACATATAGATACTGTTACAGTTTACGAATATGTTGAAGCATCGTTTAGTATGGACGTTGACGAAGGATGTACGCCATTGCCTATTAATTTTACAGATTCATCAATAGTACCGGCTTCAACGAAATATACCTGGGATTTTGGTGATGGAGCATCTTCAGGTTTATCCGATCCAACACATACATTTTATAATCCAAGCCGTACTGACGATTTCACATATACCATTGATTTAACAGTTCAATCGTCTAATTATTGTTCCGATGATACAAGTATGGTAATTGATGTTTATCATCAGCCTTTATCAACAATGTATGTTCCAACAACAACTTCGTGTCCTCCTTTAGAGGCTTATATGGATAACTTTAATTCTAAAGGATATGATTCATTTGAATGGCGCTTTGGAGATGGTAATACAAATACAGTTGATAATAGTTTGGTTTATTCTTACACATCATTACCTGATGCAGTTAAGTATTATGATCTAATATTATGGGTAGGAACCAACGAAGGTTGTACGCATAAGGATTCTATAAGATTAAGTGTTTTTCCTGATGTAATTGCAGATTTTACTTATGATGTTGCTGGTTGTAGTCCGTTTACTTCAACATTTATAAATGAAACATCGGCAACGGCAGAATTTTTTAGCTGGAATTTTGACGATGGAACAACATCAAGCCAACGGGACCCTATTCATAGATTTGAAAATACAATTAATGTTGATAAGGATTATAGAGTAAGATTATTTGCCAGAAACGAATATGAATGTAGCGATGACACAATACAAATTGTAACAGTTTATGCTCAACCAACAGCTTTATTTAATCCTACTCCTGCTGTACAAACTTTTCCTGAAGCACAAGTACAGCTGAATAGTACATCAAATAATGAACCCTGGGATTATTTATGGGAATTTGGTGATATAAATGATACAGAATCTACAAGTTCGAACCAGGAGTTTTTTGTATACCCTCATTGGGGTGAAAAGGATATTAAACTTACTTTAACCAGTAAAACAAGCGATTGTAGCGATAATTTAACCAGATCGGTAATAATTTATCCGCCTGAAGTAAACGCAGAGTTTATAACAAATATTGATGGAGGTTGTTTAAATGAAGGATTAGAGGTTCAGTTTACAGCTGCCGGCTCAGCTTATGCAGAGGTTTATAATTATACCTGGGATTTTGGTGATGGAGAAACCGGTACAGGAGCGAATATTTATCATACTTATGAGAGTGCAGGAGTATTTTATGTTAAGATGACTGCTTCAAGTAATGAGGGAGCGGGTGAAGATTTTGAATATAAAACGATTCGGATTTATTCAAACCCAAAAGCTGATTTTGAGGTTTCACCTAAACTTGTGATGTTAAATATAGATCTTGAAGCCAGGGTAGAGTTCTTTAATATGTCTGAATGCAATGATACAGCAGGATGTGCGTACGTTTGGCACTTTGGAGATGGTAATACATCTATTTCGAGAGATATTACTCATAATTATTCTCCTGACCCGGATGATGTACCTATAAAATATGATATCTCATTATATGTGACAACAGCACATGGTTGTACGGATTCATTAATATTACTTGAAGAGGTTGAGATTATTGGCGCAGGAGAAATAAAGTTTCCGAATGCATTTACTCCTAATGGTGATGGGTTAAATGATACTTTCAGGCCGGTTTCGGAAGGTGTAATAAAATATGAGTTGTTGGTATATAACAGGTGGGGAGAATTAATCTTTACTACTAAAGACCTAAGTGCAGGCTGGGATGGTAAGGTTAATAGCAAATATGCAAAACCTGATGTATATGTTTGGAAGGCCATGGGTAAGTTTACAAATGGAAGATCATTTGAGTTAGCCGGAGATGTAACTTTAATACGGTAATACTGATATTGAAGCCTTCGCTTTAAGCGAAGGCTTCAATAAAATGCAAAAATTATAAATGTCTAATGATTAATTAAAAAATTTGTCCTGTAAGGACTATAGTATGGTAGGAATTATGATTATTGACAAAGAATGAGTCCGGTATGGACGATAGAAAATTTTAGGCATTCTTGCCTGTCGGCAGACAGGTTTAAGTATTTCAAACTTTAGGCATTTATTATTGTAAGATTTAGAAATATATTTATATTTATAATTTATAAGCCAAAATTAACGTTGTATGGGTAATAAATTTCCCATATTAAAGAAAAAAGTTAACAGTGAAGAGAATATATATATTATTCATTATAATAGTCTTAATTAATTTAAAAACTGGTTTTTCTCAGGATTCCCAGTTTTCCCAGTTTTATGCAAGTCCGTTATATTTGGCTCCGTCTTTTGCCGGCTCAACCGATGGGGACAGGTTCTCGCTAAACTATCGTAACCAGTGGCCTGCAATAACCAAATCTTTTCAAACTTATTCACTTGGTTACGATCATTATTTTCCACACCTTAAAAGTGGTATAGGTTTGTTACTGTTCAGAGAGCAGGCAGGTACCAGTAGTCTTTCCACAACGAATATTGGTTTGGCATATTCTTATAAATTCAGGTTCAGAAGTGGTTGGAGAATTAGCCCTGGTTTAAGTTTCTTTTATACTCAGAGGAATGTAAATTTTGGTGCATTAACTTTTGAAGATGAATTAAGAAGTGATCAGACAACCGGTACAGGAGAATTACAAATATTGGAAAAGAAAGCTGATATTGATGCTTCTTTTTCGGTATTAGCTTTTAATAAAAATTATTGGCTTGGTTTTACCTGGGATAGAATATTAATGCCAAATCGCTCACTTACAGGTGATATTATAGAAGATCCTTTTAAGTTTTCTGTTTACGGAGGAACCAAGTTTAAAATCTTTGACCGGTATAACTGGGCCAGTGGGCAAAGTATATCTCCATCATTTTTATTTAAAATGCAAGACACATATACTCAGTTAGATTTAGGTTTGTATTGGTATCAAATGCCTTTGGTTATAGGAATCTGGTACAGAGGTATTCCTGTATTTAAAGAGCTGTCAAGTAACGATGCTTTAGCATTTTTACTTGGATTTAAAATTGATCAATTTAGTATAGGATATAGTTATGACCTTACCATATCTAAATTGGTAGGTTTTACAGGTGGAACACATGAGATTTCCATTAATTATTTATTTAACCAGGGAGTAACACAACGAGAAAAACGAAAAATTATTCCTTGTCCGTCTTTTTAGAGACGCAATGTATTGTGTCTTTACAGTATCAATTATGACAGGTTTCAGGTTTCAGGTTCAGAGTTGTCAAATTTCAATACCGGTTTACTAATAAACCAATAAACCATTTAACAATTTATAAGTACTAAATATCATCTTTTTATTTTATGTAAAAAGTCTTACTTTTACATTTCATCTAAGTAATCTTTAATAGATATGAAAATTAGAATAGTATTCCTTGTTAGCATTTTTATATTATTTATGCAGAGCCTTTCTGTAGCACAGATAAGTATCTACAATAAAGCAAATGAGTATTATAAAAACGGGCAGTATTATCAGGCTATTGATTTGCTTCGTAACGCGTATAGCAAGGTAACCGATAATGATATAAAAAGTGATATTACATTTCAGGTAGCTGAATGTTACCGAAAAACAAATCAACCGAGAAAGGCTGAGATGTGGTATAAAAAATCTGTACAAAAAAAATATTCTAATCCCATTATCTATTTATACTATGCTGATGCATTGAAAATGAACGAAAAATTTGAAAAGGCCATTGAAAACTACAAAGAATATAAAAAGTTAGTACCCCAAGATCCTCGTGGTGAAATGGGTGTTAAATCTTGCGAAATGGCTATTAAGTGGATGGAAAACCCAAATGGTTATAAAGTTGCTAATATGAAGTTTTTCAATTCGCGTGAGAGTGAGTATAGCCCCGCATTTGCAAAAGCTGAATACGATGAGATTTATTTTACATCTTCAAGAGATGGTGCAACAGGTGATGATACTCATGGTAGTACGGGCTTAAATTTCTCAGATATTTTTACATCAAAAAGAGATAAAAAAGGAAACTGGAGTACACCGGTTCCTCTGGGTGAAAATATTAATACTGCATTTGAAGAAGGGGCTGTTTCAATGAGTAAGGATTTTAATACTATGTTTTTTACACGTTGTGAACGTCATAAAAAAGATGCTATTGGTTGTATGGTGTATCAGTCTGAAAGAAGAAATGATGAGTGGGGTAAAGCAGAACCGGTATTAATGCTTGATGACAGTATTGTTGTGGCTCATCCATCATTATCTGAAGATGAATTAACTCTATACTTTGTTTCAGACATGAAAGGAGGAATGGGGGAGAAAGATATATGGAAGGTAACCCGAACTAGTCCTGATGGTAAATGGGGAGTGCCGGAATCTCTTGGGGCAGAAATTAATACTCCCGGAAATGAAATGTTCCCTTTTATTCATGATGATGGAACATTATATTTTTCTTCCGATTATCATTTGGGAATGGGGGGCTTGGATATTTTCAGGGCGACAAAAGAAAACGGCACCTGGAAAGTAGAGAATATGAGATACCCAATAAATTCTACTAAAGATGATTTTAGTATTATTATAGAAAAAGAAAAAGAAAGAGGTTATTTTAGTTCATCACGTAAAGGAAATGATGAAATATTTTCATTTGTGTTACCTCCATTAAAATTTAATGTAGAAGGTGTTGTCCTTAACGATAAAACAGATGCTCCTTTAGCAAATGCAACTGTTAAACTTGTTGGTAGCGATGGAATGACATTGACTAATGAAACAGACGATGAAGGTGCTTTCAAATTTATGCTACGCCCGAATACCGATTATGTTTTTGTTGCATCGAAGAAAGGATTCTTAACCGGAAAAGAAAAAGAAACAACAAAAGGTATTACAGAAAGTCAAACTTTTAGTGCTGAAATTAGATTATCATCAATTGCAGAACCAATTGAATTACCAAATATTTTTTACGATTTTGCAAAATGGGATCTTCGCCCTGAATCAATGGTGGCGCTTGACAAACTTGTTGAAACCTTGAATGATAATCCAAATGTAGTAATTGAATTGCGTTCTCATACCGATACCAGAGGTAGTGCTCTTACTAATGTAGAATTATCTCAGAAACGTGCTCAATCTGTAGTTAATTATTTAATTGAGAAAGGAATTCAGCCTGCCAGGTTAAGAGCCAAAGGATATGCTGCTACAATGCCAAAAGTTGTAGATAAGAAATTGGCAGAGCAAAATGCATTCTTGTTTGAAGGAACAGAATTAACGCCTGATTTTATTGAGAACTTAGAATCTGAAGAACAGCAGGAAATAGCTCATCAGATAAATCGTAGAACGGAATTCCAGGTAATTTCTACCGATTTTCAACCACAAAATTAGCTTCAATCAAATAATATTTTAGAATTCCCGATAGATCGGGAATTCTTTTTTTGTTTTAAATCTTATAACTAATTATTAATTTTGCACTTTCAAAACATTTCTAAAAACATGTCACAAGATTCACGATATAAGTTAAGAGGGGTTTCAGCATCAAAAGAAGATGTGCACAATGCCATAAAAAATATTGATAAAGGATTATATCCAAAAGCCTTTTGTAAAATTATTCCTGATATAATTGGTGGCGACGATGAGTATTGTAATATAATGCATGCCGATGGTGCCGGAACAAAATCTTCTCTTGCTTATTTATATTGGAAAGAAACAGGAGATCTTTCAGTATGGAAGGGTATTGCACAAGATGCAATTGTCATGAATCTTGATGATTTATTATGTGTTGGTGCAACGGATAATATCTTATTATCATCAACCATAGGCCGAAATAGAAACCTGATTCCGGGTGAAGTAATTTCAGCTATAATAAATGGGACAGAGGAACTTCTTGCTGAATTACGGGAAATGGGTATTTCCATATTTTCAACAGGTGGCGAAACAGCAGATGTTGGCGACCTGGTTCGTACCATTATTGTTGATTCAACTGTAAGTGCCCGTATGAAACGTTCTGATGTTATTGATAATAGCAATATTCAGGATGGAGATGTTATTGTTGGTTTATCATCATTTGGGAAAGCAAGTTACGAGAAGGAATATAATGGAGGGATGGGAAGCAACGGGTTAACATCGGCCCGGCATGATGTGTTTAATAAATATTTAGCCGAAAAATATCCTGAAAGTTTTGATCCGTCAGTGCCTTCAGAAGTTGTATATTCCGGAACTTATAAATTAACAGATAAAATAGAAAAATTAGATATTGATGCCGGCAAATTAGTGCTTTCGCCTACTCGTACGTATGCGCCAATAATGTTAGAGATTTTTAAGCAGTTAAGGTCAAAAATTCACGGTTTGGTTCATTGTTCGGGTGGAGCCCAAACTAAAGTGATGAACTTTGTTGACAATTTACACGTTATTAAAGATAAGCTTTTTGATTTACCCGAATTATTCAGGATAATTCAGAAAGAATCCGGTACTTCATGGGAGGAAATGTATAAAGTATTTAATATGGGGCATAGAATGGAAATATATGTTTCACCTGAGTATGCCGATGAAATTATAAATATTTCAAAAAACTTTAATGTTGATGCTAAAATTGTTGGTCGGTGCGAAAAGGCGAATGAAAATAAACTTACTATTAAAAGTGAGTTTGGAGAATTTGTTTATTAATTTTGCGACAATTTTAATTAGGAGGAAATAAAATGATATTAGATAAACTTGAGGGAGTTAAGTTAAGATTTGAAGAGGTTGGTCAGTTAATAACAGATCCCGCGATTATTAATGATATGAAGAAGTATGTGAAGTTAAATAAAGAATACAAAGATCTTGAACCTCTTGTTGAAACTTATAATAACTATAAAAATATATTGAGTAACATTCAATCTGCAAAAGATATTTTAGCTACAGAAAATGACGAAGAGATGAGGGAAATGGCTAAAATGGAACTTGATGAATTAGAAGAGAAAATTGGTCCTTTAGAAGAAGAAATAAAAATATTGTTGTTACCCCAAGATCCTGAGGATGATAAAAATGCTATATTGGAGATTCGTGCCGGAACAGGTGGAGACGAAGCTAGTATTTTTGCAGGTGATTTATTTAGAATGTATACTCATTTTTGCGAAAACAAAAAATGGAAAATTGAAGTTACAAATCTAAGTGAAGGTACTGTTGGAGGATACAAAGAAATAGTAATGAAGGTAAGCGGAAAAGGAGTTTATGGTATACTGAAATATGAATCAGGAGTTCATCGTGTTCAACGAGTACCACAAACCGAAACTCAAGGACGTGTTCATACTTCTGCGGCAACAGTTGCTGTTTTACCTGAAGCAGAAGAATTTGATATTGATCTTCGACAAGAAGATATACGTAAAGATACTTATTGCTCATCAGGACCCGGAGGACAGTCGGTAAATACAACATACTCTGCAGTTCGCTTAACACATATACCATCGGGGATTGTGGTTACATGCCAGGATCAAAAATCACAATTGAAAAATCTTGATAAAGCTATGGGCGAACTTAGAACCCGTCTTTATAATCTGGAATATCAAAAATATATTGATGAGATTTCGTCGAAACGTAAAACTATGGTTTCCACAGGTGATCGTTCTGCTAAAATCAGAACTTATAATTATCCGCAGGGTCGTGTTACTGATCACAGGATAAACCTTACTCTTTATAATTTGCCTGCAATTATTGGCGGTGATATTCAGGAAGTAATAGATCAATTGCAAATGGCTGAAAATGCAGAAAGATTAAAAGAAGCAGGTGTAGAATAGTGCAGTTGATAAAAATTGAACAACTTGTTATAAAAAATATAAATCACAAATAAATATCTTTAAAACGGAAATTAGCATAAATAAGTGATTGTTTGAGATTTTATTATTTGAGTTTTGATTATTAATTGGAATATGTTTTTTGATTTTTGGAATTTTAAAATTTGATTTATAGTTATGGATTACAATCAATTATTTGAGCAAATTCAAAAAAAGAAAAGTTTCCTTTGTGTAGGTTTAGATACCGATATTACTAAAATACCGGGGTTTTTATTAAATGAAGAAGATCCAATCTTTGAATTTAACAAACGAATAATTGATGCAACTGCACAATATACAATTGCTTATAAACCAAATATTGCATTTTATGAAGCACATGGTGTTTCAGGATGGAAAAGTTTAGAGAAAACAATTAATTACATTAATCTTATTCATGAAGATATTTTTGTAATTGCTGATGCTAAACGTGGTGATATTGGTAATACATCCAAAATGTATGCTCGTGCATTTTTTGAGCAATTTAACTGCGATGCTGTAACTGTTGCTCCTTACATGGGAAAAGATTCTGTTTCTCCATTTCTTGAGTTTAACCACAAGTGGGTAATATTACTGGCATTAACATCAAATGAGAGTGCAAAAGATTTCCAGTTACTTAATATTAAAGATTCCAATAGTAATTTATTTGAAACAGTATTACAGAAATCATCAGATTGGGGAAATAAAGATAATTTGATGTATGTGGTTGGTGCCACTCAGGCAGATTATCTAAAAAAAATACGAGAAATAATCCCTGAACATTTTCTTTTAATACCCGGAGTTGGTACTCAAGGTGGAAGTTTAAAAGAAGTAGCTGAAAATGGAATGAACGATTCGTGCGGCCTAATAGTAAATTCTGCTCGATCAATAATTTATGCAGATAGTTCTTCCGATTTTGACAGAATAGCCGGGATAAAGGCTAAAGAACTACAATCCGAAATGGCTGATTTGCTTAAAATAAAAGGATTAATCTAAATTACTTCAAATATTCTTTCTTGTTTACTTTTAATTATTTAAAATAAATATCTTTTCAAAGTGGACTCGTTAATGTATTTAGTGTATCTTAGAGTCTTAGTGGCAGGGAAATATTCACCACCAAGACACTAAAACACTGAGAATTCACAAAGATTAACATACAAGATTAAAATTATTAAGTGATTAGGAAAATTTATCGTAGATCCTATTTATAATCAAAATAATGAAAGAAGAATTTTTACACTATATCTGGAAATATAAACTTTACAAGAACGGTAATTTAACAGCTCAAAATCAGGAGAAAATTGAGATACTGAATCAGGGAACTCATAATTTTGATTCAGGTCCTGATTTCTTTAATGCTAAGATTAAAATAAATGGAACAATTTGGGCCGGGAATGTGGAAGTTCATATAAATTCATCTGACTGGTTTGCGCACAATCATCATAAAGATAAAGCATATGATAATGTAATTTTGCAGGTAGTTTATAATCATGATAAAGATATAGTTAGAACAAATGGCCAAGCTATTCCAACTTTGGAAATAAAATTCGACAAGGACCTTTTAAATAATTATGAATCTCTTATAAAAAGTGAATACTGGATTTCTTGCCAAAATGATATACGTAAGGTTGACTCATTTACAATACAAAATTGGTTAGAAAAATTAACAATTGAGCGACTGGAGGAAAAATCTGAGAGAATAAATGAATTGTTAAAACAAACAAATAACAGTTGGGAAACCGCATTTTATTTTCAACTGGCACGTAATTTTGGGTTTAAATTAAATTCTGATCCTTTCGAGTTGTTAGCAAAATCATTGCCATTAACATATTTGGCGAAACATAAAGATGATCTTTCCCAAATTGAAGCATTGTTATTTGGACAGGCTGGGTTTTTAAATGATGAGCCTGGAGATGATTATTACGAGAGGCTCAAAAAAGAATATCAATATCTGCAAAAGAAATTTAATTTAAAACCAATCGAAAAGCATTTATGGAAATTTCTAAGATCACGACCCGGTAATTTCCCGACAATCCGAATTGCTCAATTTGCCATGTTGATATACAAATCAACTGCCTTGTTTTCAAAAATATTGGAAACAAAAACGATAAATGATTTTTATAAACAATTTATTGTAAAACCTTCTGATTATTGGGAAAATCATTATGTATTTAATAAGGACTCAATTAAAAAGTCAAAGGCTATTGGAAAATCAGCTGTAGATATTATACTTATAAATACAATTGTTCCTTTTTTGTTTGTTTACGGAAAGGCCAAAGGAATACAAGATTTGCAAGATAGATCTATTAGTTTGTTAGAAAGTTTAAAACCCGAAAAAAATTCTATCATAACAAAATGGAATGATTTAGACATAAATGCTTCAAATGCATTTGACACGCAGGCATTAATTCAGCTAAAGAATAATTATTGTAATCCGAAAAAATGCTTAAATTGCCAAATCGGGAATTATATAATTCGAAATAATAAATGAAAACAAACGGTTTAGGTAAAGAAAATTTCAGATCGATATACGTGGCAATTGCTTTATTAATGTTAATGGTTGTTACAGGAATAACCGGTTATGTTTTAATTGAAGGATTTACTTTTACAGAGGCTTTTTTCATGACAATTATTACAATCTCTACAGTGGGTTTTCAAGAGGTAAGGCCACTTTCTGAGTTTGGGCAATTTTTTACTGCATTTTTAATTGTTATTAGCTTCGGGATTTTTGCCTATGCAGTTACAACCCTTACAAGATATATTGTTGATGGTGTTTTAAGAAATTATTTAAAAGATAACAAAGTGAAAACCAGGATCGAAAAATTAAACAATCATGTTATTGTTGTCGGATATGGAAGAAATGGACAACAGGCGATAGAAGAACTTAAAAAGCTTAAAACCAGTGTTGTTATTGTAGATAATAAAGAATCTATAATTGAAACAATAAGAGAAAATGCAGATTTGCTTTATATTCAAGGCGATGCTACAGAAGATGAAACTCTGGATAATGCCAGAATTGATCATGCAAAAGCACTGATTACCGCATTGCCTAATGATGCTGATAATCTTTTTGTAGTGTTAACAGCCCGGGCAATGAACCCTGATATTACTATTATTAGCAGGGCTCAGAATTTTAATTCTGATAAAAAATTACGGAGTGCAGGTGCAACTAATGTAATTATGCCCACTAAAATTGGGGGGCAACGAATGGCCAAATTAGTTGCTCAACCGGATGTGATAGATTTTATTGAATATATTATGTTGCGTGAATCAGATGGGGTTCATATTGAAGAAATTTCATGCAAAAACATATCTGCCCAGTTTACCAGAAAATCAATAGGAGAATGGTCAATAAGAAGTGCGACTGGAGCTAATATTATAGGTTTAAAAACTGCTGATAATAATTATATAGTTAATCCATCGCCGGAAGTAAAAATTACCGGTAAAGACCAAATTTTTGTTTTAGGTAATCCGGAACAAATTGAGAAATTGAAAAAGGTACTTTTCGAAAGTAAATAAGTGTTTCCTAACAACTTTTGCTTATAATCCTTTTTAATGGTTTTGTCTTAATTTGCAGGAACTTGCCAAATTCAAACAAATAATTTTTTCCTTAAATGTGTTGTTATATAAAAAAAAATAAATACTTTTGCACGTCTTAAAGTGTATATATTTGGATTAATTAAATAAATCGTATAAGTATGAGCTATTTAACAGCAGAGAAAAAGCAGGAAATTTTTAAGGAATTTGGGAAGTCAGAAACTAATACTGGTTCAACAGAGGGACAAATTGCTCTTTTTACACATCGTATTAGCCATTTAACAGGGCATCTTAAAACAAGCAGAAAAGATTACGGAACACAAAGAGCTCTTTTAAGATTAGTTGGTAAAAGAAGAAGATTACTTGATTACCTGAAAGACAAAGATATTGAAAAATATCGGGTATTAATAAAAGAACTAAACATTCGTAAATAATAAAGAAAAGGGCAATTTCAAATTGCCTTTTTTGATTTAATATTAGAAGATTATAAAACTAAAGAAATTAAATATGTATAAATTAATTCAAAAAACAATTGATCTTGGTGAAGGAAGAGAAATTACCATAGAAACAGGAAAATTGGCAAAACAAGCCGATGGATCAGTTGTTGTAAAAATGGGGCGTACAATGCTTTTAGCTACAGTAGTATCAGCTAAGGAAGCAAGAGAAGATGTTGATTTTATGCCCTTGTCGGTAGATTATAAAGAAAAATACGCATCATTTGGCCGTTATCCCGGCGGATTTTTAAAACGCGAAGGACGACCAAACGATTATGAAATATTAGTATCACGTTTAGTCGATAGAGCTTTACGTCCATTATTCCCGGAAGATTTTCATGCAGAAACATTTGTTAATGTACAATTAATTTCAGCAGATAAGGATATTATGCCTGATGCATTAGCCGGTTTAGCTGCTTCTGCTGCATTAACTATTTCTGATATTCCTTTTCACGGACCAATTTCTGAAGTACGTGCTGCTCGTGTTGATGGTCATTATATGATTAATCCTACATTTGAGCAATTAGAAAGAGCTGATATAGATATAATAGTTGCAGCAACTATCGATAATGTAATGATGGTTGAAGGTGAAATGGATGAAGTTTCGGAACAAGAAATGTTACAAGCCATCAAGTTTGCACATGAAGCAATAAAAATGCAATGTAAAGCTCAATTGGAATTAGCTGAAGAACTGAAGATTGTAAAACGAGAATATTCACATGAAACTAACGATGAGGAATTAAGTAAAAGAATTCATGATGAATTGTACGACCAGGTTTACGAGATAGCTAAATCTCAAAAAGCAAAACACGAAAGGTCTGAAGCTTTTAAAAAGGTAGAAGAAGATTTTATTGAAAAATTACAGGTAGACGAAGGGCAAGGAGAAGATGAAGAAGTTAATACCAAGTTGGTAGCAAAATATTTCCATGATGTAGAGAAAAAAGCGGTTCGTAATCTTATATTGGACGAAGGCATGCGATTAGATGGTCGTAAAACTAATGAAATACGTCCTATATGGAGCGAAATTGATTATCTTCCTGCTGCTCATGGTTCAGCTATATTTACTCGTGGAGAAACACAATCCTTAACAACTGTAACTTTAGGAACAAAACTAGACGAGAAAGTTGTTGATCAGGTATTAGTGCAGGGAACTGATAAATTTGTGTTGCATTATAATTTTTTACCATTTTCAACCGGTGATGCCCGCCCTTATCGAGGTGTAGGTCGTCGTGAAGTAGGACATGGAAATCTTGCATATCGGGCATTAAAAGGAATGGTGCCTAAAGGAGAAGAAAATCCTTATGCAATTCGTGTTGTTTCTGATATCCTGGAATCAAATGGTTCATCATCAATGGCAACAGTTTGTGCTGGTACTCTTGCATTAATGGATGCCGGTGTTAAAATTAAAAAGCCGGTTTCAGGTATTGCAATGGGCTTAATTACCGATACAGATTCTGGTAAATATGCTGTGCTGTCCGATATTCTTGGCGATGAAGACCACTTAGGAGATATGGATTTTAAAGTAACAGGTACTGTTGATGGTATTACTGCATGTCAGATGGATATTAAAGTTGAAGGTTTATCATACGAAATACTTTCTCAAGCTTTAGAACAAGCTAATCAAGGCAGAATGCATATTCTAGGCGAAATGCTTAAAACCATATCAGAACCTAGAGCTGACTATAAACCACATACTCCAAGAATTGTACAAATTACAATTCCTAAAGAAATGATTGGTGCTGTTATTGGTCCTGGAGGAAAAGTAATTCAGGATATTCAGGAAAAAACAGGAACAACCATTACAATTACTCAGGAAGGAGAAATTGGTTATGTAGATATATTTGCCGAAGATAAAGATGCTATTGATGCAGCACTTAAACGTGTAAATGGTATTATTGAGGTTCCTGAAGTTGGTAAAGTTTACCGGGGAACTGTTAAATCAATTGTTGCTTTTGGCGCTTTTGTTGAAATTTTGCCTGGTAAAGATGGCTTACTTCATATATCTGAAATAGAATGGCGTAGACTTGAGAAAGTTGAGGAAGTATTGAAAGAGGGTGATGAAGTTGAAGTTAAGGTAATCGAAATTGACCAACGAAACGGGAAATTAAAACTTTCCAGAAAGGCATTGTTGCCCAGACCGGAGAAAAAAAATAAACCTGACCAACCGACAGGAGGGGAAGAAAAGAAATAAATGAAAAAGCAGAGAATTATCTCTGCTTTTTTGTTTAGATACCTTAAATTCGCAAGTCATCCGATGACTATCATCGTTTTAGATGTTAACTTGCGGATTTAAGGAAATATATATATTTTGAAAACATTTATTTCTTTTATAAATTTACTGGATTGATAAATATTAAATTTGTTGATTCAAAATAATTGAAAAATAAACGTCTAACTAAGCTTTATTCTAATGAAACAAAAAATTCTTCTCGTTTTTCTGGTATTTTCAATTTGGTTTTCTTCATGTATTGATTCAAAAATTGATTATCCGGAAACAAAAAAAGTTGATCAGGTTGATGAGTATTTCGGTGTTAAGGTTGAAGATGCTTATCGTTGGTTAGAGGATGACAGATCTGAAGAGACTGAGAATTGGGTAATTGCTCAAAATAAAGTCACTTCTGATTATCTGGCAAAAATTCCTTTCAGAGAGAAAATAAAAAACAGATTAACAGAATTGTATGATTTTGAAACTATGGGATCCCCGGTAAAAAAGGACGATGCATATTTCTTTTTTAAAAATACTGGCTTGCAGGATCAGCCTGTTTTATTTAGGCAGAATTTGATAGATGAAGAAGCTACAATTCTTATCGATCCAAATAAATTATCAGAAGACGGTACAGTTGCAATGAGCAAAAATTTTGCAATTTCAAAAGATGGTAAATATATAGCATATCAAATTTCAAGAGGTGGTTCAGACTGGCACGAAATTTTTGTAAGAGATATTGAAACCGGAGAAGACCTGGATGATTGTGTTGAATGGGTAAAGTTCTCAAATATAGCATGGTATAAAAATGGATTTTTTTATAGTCGATATCCTGCAACAAAAGAGGGTGAGGAATTATCCGGGATGAACAAATTTCATAAAGTATATTATCACAAATTGGGAACTCCGGTAATTGAAGACAAAATTATATTTGAAAATAAAGATTATCCATTGAGGTATTATTCTGCAGATGTATCCGGAGATGAAAAATATTTATTTGTTTATGAAAAAGAATCTATCAGTGGTAATAATTTATATGTTAAAAATTTACAAAAAAAAGATGCTTTTGTAAAGTTAACCACAGGATTTAATTATGATTATGAGGTGCTCGATCAGGTTGGTGACAATCTTATTGTTTTAACGAACTATGATGCACCAAAATATAAGTTAGTGCGTATCAATGTTAATACATTAAATATAGGTAATTGGATTGATATATTACCGGAAAAGAAAGATGTACTGAAAGAGTGTGTTCTTGCAGGCGATAAAATCATTGCATTATATATGCAGGATGCTAAAACAAAATTGGAAGTATATAATATAAAAGGCGATTATTTAAATGATATTGAACTGCCAATATTGGGTAGTGTAAGTGATATAAATAGTTCTGTTAATAGTAATGAAGTGTTTTATAAATTCAAATCATTTACTGTTGCTCCAACAATTTTTAAGTACGATGTGGAAAATAACTCCGGAGAGGTTTATTTTGAGCCGGTTTTAGATTTTGATGCATCAGAATATGAAACCAAACAGGTGTTTTTTGAAGGAAAAGATGGAATTAAAGTTCCAATGTTTATAGTTCACAAAAAAGGATTGAAATTAGATGGAAAGAATCCAACATTACTTTATGCTTATGGAGGATTTAATGCTAGCTTATTACCATCATTTAAAACAGATAGACTTATTTGGCTGGAAAATAATGGAATCTTTGCGTCAGCAAATATTCGCGGAGGAGGTGAATATGGCGAAAACTGGCATAAAGCAGGTATCCGTTTAAATAAACAAAATGTATTTGATGATTTTATTGCAGCTTCGGAATATTTGATTAATGAACAGTATACTTCGCCTAAAAAACTTACTATTCGTGGAGGTTCAAATGGAGGATTATTAATTGGAGCAGTAATTAATCAACGCCCTGATTTATATGCAGTGGCGTTCCCTGAAGTGGGAGTAATGGATATGCTTCGATTCCATTTGTTTACAATAGGTTGGGCATGGGTAAACGAATATGGTTCCAGTGAAAACTCAATACAATTTGAGAACCTTTATAATTATTCTCCATTGCATAATATTAAAGATAATATTGACTACCCCGCTGTAATGGTTATTACTGCTGATCATGACGATAGAGTTGTTCCTGCGCATTCATTTAAATATATTGCAACATTGCAAGAGAAATATAAAGGAAGAAATCCTGTTCTGATAAGGATTCAAACAAAGGCAGGTCATAGTGCAGGAAAACCAACAAGTGTTAGAATTGAGGAAGCCGCTGATAAATGGTCTTTTGCTTTTTATAATATGGGTGAAACACCAATTTATAAAGATTAATTAAAAGATTGTTTATAAAAAAATATCACTTTTATAAATTAGAACTGCTTTGAAGTTTATCTTTGAAGCAGTTTTTTTACAACAATTATAAGTGGATTTAAATTATATAGTAATAGAGGGAAATATAGGGGCAGGTAAAACTACTTTGTCAAAGATGATTGCCAAAGAGTTTAATGCCAAACTTATATTAGAGCAGTTTGCTGACAATCCTTTTCTTCCAAAATTTTATAAAGAACCGGATAAATATTCATTTCAGCTTGAACTATCTTTTCTCGCGGAACGTTATCAGCAATTAAATAAGGAATTAACCTCTAGAGATTTATTCAGACCTTTTACCGTTGCCGATTACTATTTTATGAAATCTCTAATTTTTGCACGTGCAACTTTAAAAGAAGATGAATATAATCTTTACCGTCAGATATTTAATATAATTTACAAGACAATTCCAAAGCCTGATTTATATGTTTATTTGCATATAGACGTTAAAAATCTTGCAAAAAACATAGCAAAGCGAGGTAGAGATTATGAAAAAGGCATTAGCGAAGATTATTTAGCTAAGTTACAGGAAGGTTATTTCGACTTCTTTAAGCAGCAAAACGATATTTCGTATTTAATAATTGACTCAAACAATATGGATTTTGTTGAAAATCAGGAAGATTACACGAAAGTAAAAGAGCTGATTTTTAAGAATGATTATCCGATAGGAATAAACAGAATAACGATATAAGCCCTTATAAATATATATTTTACAGATTTTCTTTTTTTTTTAACCAAAACATTATTAAGTTTGTAGTTCAAGAAAAATTTGAACTAGCAATTTTAAAAACAAATAACTTAATCAAACTATGAAAAGAATTAATTATTTAGCGTCTTTCTTATTTTCTGCAGTAATTTTAAGTAGCTGTGGCGGATTAGATAAAATGAAAGAAGAAGCTTCAAATCTTCAGTACAGTGTTACTCCTAAAGTTCTTGAAATGCATGCTGGCAAAGTAAAGTATGAAATTAAAGGAGATGTTCCTGCAGAATGGTTCAACAAAAAAGCTATTGTTGAATTTACTCCGGTTTACAAATACGAAGGTGGAGAAGAAGTTCTAGAATCAAAAACATATCAAGGAGAAAGTGTTGAAGCAAATAATAAGGTAATCGGTTTTGAAACAGGTGGCCCTATAGAATTCGCTGGTGAATTTGATTATCAGGAAGCGATGAGAATTGGTGAACTTGAAATTAGAGGTGCAGCCACAATTAAGGACAAATCTTTAGATTTAGTTGCTTACAAATTAGCTGACGGTGTAATTTCTACTCCTTTATTGGTAATGGTAGATCCAATGGCAATTGCTGCTAAAGACAACTTCGAAAGAATTGTGTCAGAAACTAAGGAAGCTGATATTCATTATGTAATACAGCAGTCAAATATTCGCAGATCTGAATTAAAGGCAGAAGATGTTGTAGCTCTTGAAGAGTTTGTAAAAGCTGCTAATCTAGCTGCTAATGAAGAATTCAAAGGAATTGAAATTTCTGCTTATGCTTCACCAGATGGTCCGGAAAAATTAAACGAAAGATTATCAGAACAAAGAAAGAAATCTGCTGATAAATATTTAGCTAAAGTTATTGGAAAAACAAAAGTTAGCAAAGAAGATGCAGAAACATTGTATAATCTTAAGTCTACTGCTGAAGACTGGGATGGATTTAAATCTCTTGTTGAAGCTTCAACTATTGAAGACAAAGATTTAATCTTACGTGTTCTTTCTATGTATTCAGATCCTGTTGTTCGTGAAAAAGAAATTAAAAACATATCTGCTACTTACAAAGTATTAGCTGACGATATTTTACCTCAGTTAAGAAGATCTGAAATTTTAGTTAAAGTTGATAGAATAGGTTATTCTGACTCGATAATTCTTGATTACGCAGTTAATAATCCTGATACATTAAATATAGAAGAATTATTATATGCTGGCAAATTAGTTGAAGAGTTAGAAACTAAAGTTGCTATTTATAAAGCTATAACTGAAAAAGATTCAAGTTGTTACAGAGCATTTAATAACTTAGGTTATGTAAATATTCTACAAGGAAACTTAGCTGATGCTAAAGTAGCTTTGGAAAAAGCTCTTGAACTTAAAGAAGGTGATGCTATTATTACTAATAACTTAGGAGTTATAGCTCTTAAGGAAGGTGATAAAGAAACAGCTAAAACACATTTCTTAAATGCAACTGATGCAGGTAATGCTGTTGATTACAACTTAGGTATTATTAATATTATGGATGGTGAGTACGAAGCTGCTGTTAACTACTTCCAGAACCATAAATCTTTTAACACTGCATTGGCAATGTTATTAGCTGGTAAAAACGATTCAGCTAACAAAACTATCGATGTAGTTGAAGAAGAATGTCCTATGAATTATTACTTAAAAGCTGTTATCAATGCAAGAATTGGTGACGAAGGTGCTGTTATGAATAATTTAAGAACAGCTATTGAGAAAAAAGCTGATCTAAATCAAATGGCCAAAACTGACTTAGAATTCAGGATGTATTTTGAAAACGAAACTTTCAAAACTATCGTTGAATAATTCATTACAAATTATATAATTATAAAAGCGGCTCGAAATTGAGCCGCTTTTTTGTATTTAAATCGATTTCATTTTTCTGAAAAATTCCCAGAGAACAATTCCGGCACTTACTGAAATATTGAATGAATGCTTGGTTCCGTATTGTGGTATTTCAATAGAATAATCGCTTAAATTAACAATTTCTTGTTGAACCCCTTTTACTTCGTTACCAAAAATAACTGCATATTTCTTATTCTTTTCAATTTTGAAGTTTTGAAGCATTATTGCTTTTTCGGTTTGCTCTATAGATACAATAATATACCCTTCATCTTTTAACTTATTTACTGCATCAATTGTGCTTTCGGTATATTCCCAATTAACCGATTCTGTGGCGCCTAAGGCTGTCTTATGAATATCTTTATGAGGAGGCCTGGCTGTTATACCACATAAAATTATTTTCTCTGTTAAAAATGCGTCTGATGTTCTGAAAACACTTCCAATATTATTTAAACTTCGAATATTGTCAAGGACTACTACAATGGGTGTTTTGTCAGATTTTTTAAATTCTTCAATACTTAATCTGTTTAATTCACTATTCTTTAATTTTCGCATTTTTGTTACAAATTAATTTATAATCGAAAAATTGGTTAAATGTATAAAAAAACAATAATTTCGTGGTATTAATTTTCAACGTAAAAATATTTTATATGAAACGTTCATGCACAAGCGTTCACAACCTGTCTGCCGGTTTAACTGCCGAAGGAAGTCAGGCAGGCATGAATGTTCCATGGTAATAGAAAGATGCATTTCAAATTTAGAATTATAATTGATTTAAATCCATAACTTAACTAAATATTTACACTAATGAATATCCACGAATATCAGGCAAAAAGCATATTAAAACAATTTGGTGTTGCAGTTCCGGAAGGAGTTGTTATTGAGAATGCTGAGAAGGCAGTTGAAGCCGCAAAGCAAATTCAGGAAAAAACAGGTATGAATACCTGGGCAGTTAAGGCTCAGATTCATGCAGGTGGAAGAGGTAAAGGTGGAGGAGTTAAAATTGCAAAATCATTAGATGAGGTAAAAAAGTATGCTTCTGATATTATAGGTATGAATCTGGTAACACACCAAACAGGCCCTGAAGGAAAGAAAGTGAACAAGGTTCTTGTTGAGCAGGGAATCTATTATCCCGGAGAAAGTGAGGTTGAGGAGTTTTATATAAGCGTATTGTTAAACAGAGACACAGGTAGAAATATTATTATGTATTCGACCGAAGGAGGTATGGATATTGAAACTGTTGCTGAAAAAACACCACATTTAATTTATAAAGAGGAAATAGACCCTAAAGTGGGAATTCAGGCGTATCAGGCACGAAAAGTCGCATTCAATTTAGGATTAAGCGGGAATGCTTTTAAACAAATGGTAAAGTTTGTTATGGCTTTATATTCTGCCTATGAAAAAAGCGATGCTTCTATGTTTGAGATTAATCCTGTATTTAAAACATCGGATAATAAAATTTTTGCAGCGGATGCAAAAGTTAATATAGATGATAATGCATTATACCGGCATCCGGAATATGAAGAAATGAGAGATATTTCAGAAGAAGACCCGAATGAACTGGAAGCAGGAAAATATAATCTGAATTTTGTTAAACTTGATGGAAATGTAGGTTGTATGGTTAATGGCGCTGGTTTAGCAATGGCAACTATGGATATTATTAAACTAGCTGGTGGCGATCCTGCAAATTTTCTTGATGTAGGAGGTTCTGCTAATGCTGAAACGGTTGAAGCAGGTTTTAGAATTATTTTAAAAGATCCAAATGTGAAAGCTATTCTAATAAATATATTTGGAGGAATAGTTCGTTGCGATAGGGTTGCGCAGGGTGTTGTAGATGCTTATAAGGCTATTGGAACAATTAATATTCCGGTTATTGTACGACTTCAGGGAACAAATGCAGAAGAGGGTAAACAACTTATTGATGCTTCGGAATTAAAAGTATATTCTGCTATTACACTTCAGGAAGCCGCTGATTTAGTAAAGGATTTAGTTTAGCGTTATATTATACAAAATGAAAAAGGATGTTATTTTAAACATCCTTTCTTATTTTTACCATTTTACAGGCTTTCTTTGTATTGGCATGGTCATGCATCGAGCACCACCACCACCACGTGGTAATTCTGATCCTTCAAGCGTAATAACGTACTTTTTATATGACATTGGATCAATCTTACCTTTTATTATATCTTTGGCTCTTAAAATTTCAAAACCATTTTTATTCATTTCCTCAATAGTATAAATATTTCGCTCGTATCCAATTACTTTACCGGGACCAACAGCAAAAAAATTAGCTCCACTGTGCCATTGTTCGCGTTCCTGTATCCAAGGGTCTTTAGTTCCTCCGCATAATACAGGTTTCAAATCCATTCCTAAATCTTTTAGGGATTTAAGAAGGTTTTCTTCTTCTTTAATTGAAATTACTTTGCCGTTTTCAATAGTAACATGAATGGTCTGGAATCTATTGGTTTGTAAGATTAATGGTTCATAAACCATACAGGTATCAACATCAAGAAAAGTAAATACCATATCGAGATGTATAAATGATTCTGGTTTATATGGTAATTCCTGGATTAAAATATGGCGGCTTTTTTCTTTTTGACCTGACAGCTTTTCTAATATAAAGTCAATCCCTTGTGGAGTTGTTCGTGTACCTGTT
>JAUWQL010000004.1 GCA_030611105.1 Bacteroidales bacterium | reverse complement strand
ACTCCTTAAGAATATTGGCAATTTGTTGTGGGGTAAATCTTTTCTTTTTCATAATTACAGTTTAAAATTAACACTAATTTGTCTACTTTTAAACTGTCCAGTTTTTGGGGAAGCTTACAATTACAATTCACTGCCTTATTCTGATGACAAAAATTTCTTCGAAGGAATAAATTTTCTTGACTTGTATTACAATTACTCGTAAATTGGACATATTAATATAAAAAACCTGAACCATGAAAAAATTTACCTTATTTATGATTGTTCTGCTAACTTTGTTAGTTTTCAATCCTACAGAACTTCTGGCTGATGCAGCTAATATTGTACATGCTCCCGGCGGCAATGTTAAAGTCATGAATAGTGAGTTCATAAAAATGAAAAATGAACAGATTTACATCACTATCTGTGAAGATAAATGTAAATACAGAGTAGAATATACTTTTGTAAATACAGGTGATGAACAAACTGTTCTTATGGGTTTCCCAAATTCGAAAATGATAAAGGGAAGACAAGCCGAAACAGTTTTTGGAATTAATGATTTCTTAGCTTTTGAAGGAACTTCAAAACTTGAAGTATTCAGAAAAGATGAAGAAAGACAGAATATTTCTGAGGCTCAAAAATTATATGAATGTTTTGAAGTACATTTTAAAAAAGGTGAGACCAAACATATTACGAACACTTATTCACAAGAGTATGTTAATCCTTATCGAGATAATTTTGAAGTAACTTACATTTTAACTACAGGTGCTTCATGGAAAGGAACAATTGACACGATCTCTGTTTTTTTTGATTCAGAAATTCCCTACAACCAGATGGTAAGCAGAACCGCATTTTTCCATGAAATATATGAAGACAATGGACAATTGAAACTAAAAACTTATACTAATGCTAAAGGTTGGAACTTACCAACTTCAACGATTTATACTGATATTGAACCTGATTTTGACATTGTAATTGACAAACCAGAATTGTTTGTTGGGCTTTCTGCCAGTTCCGAACTGGAAGATAAAAACGGTCGATATTCGGTAAAAAATATTATAGATGAACGACCGGAAACAGCCTGGGTTGAAGGCAAAGAAGATTACGGTAAAAATGAATTTATTACAATAAACATGTCGCCGTATATGGAAATTGGCGAGGATGATTATTTAAAAGGATCTTATAAAATCAAAAAAATAGGTATCATAAACGGATACGCAAAAGATTATATTACTTTTAAAGAAAATAATCGGGTAAAAAAACTCTTATTGAAATGTGATAACGAATTTAATGAAACTCATTACCAGTTATATACTCTAAAAGATACCATAGATATGCAATATATAGAATTCGATAAACCAATTTTTATGAACAAAATCAAATTTACGATCCGTGATGTATACAAAGGATCCAAATGGGATGATACCTGTATTTCCGAAATTAAAATTTTCCCCGTAAAAGAGTAGTCATAGTATAAATGTAGTACCACATTATTTCAATCCTGTTAGTATTTTATATTAATCATAAAAATCTTTTTATTTACTGATATTTTTAATATTTTCCCCATTCAAAAAAATAAAAATATAATTATGAAAAATATTATCTTTTTTTTATCTTTTGTTCTTTTCCTTTTTATA
Organism: Bacteroidales bacterium; assembly: GCA_030611105.1. Classification (GTDB taxonomy): domain Bacteria; phylum Bacteroidota; class Bacteroidia; order Bacteroidales; family UBA12077; genus UBA12077. The sequence goes on along the minus strand of JAUWQL010000004.1, from coordinate 64,085 downwards.
CAAAATAGCTATGCTTGCACCAACTTCATGGTAACAAAAGGTGCTTCTGCCGATGGCTCAGTAATAACATCTTATGCATGTGATTCGCATGATATTTATGGAGCACTCTATTTTTGGGCAGCAAAAGACCATGCTGCAAATACTCAGGTAGAAATAATTGATTGGATAACAGGTAAAAAATTAGGTGCCATTCCTCAAGTAAGTCATACATACCGGGTAATTGGCAATATGAACGAACATCAGGTAGTTATCAGCGAATCGACATGGGGTGGCAGATCCGAATGTGTTGACAGTACCGCAATAATTGATGTTGGTAGTTTAATTTGGCTAAGCTTACAACGTGCAAGCAATGCTCGCGAAGCCATACGAACATTCCATTTTTTAGTCTCAAACTATGGTTATGCAAGTTCAGGTGAATCGTTCACAATCGCAGATAAAAATGAAGTTTGGATTTTAGAACTGATAAGTAAAGATCATGGTAAAAAAGGAGCTGTTTGGGTAGCACAAAAAATTCCTGACGGATTTATATCAGGTCATGCAAACCATGCCAGGATTACTAATTTCCCTAAAGAAAATAAAAAGAATTCTATATCAACAAAATACATAAACAACGATAAATACTTGTATTTACCAGAACTTGATTGCATATATGATAAAGATGTTATCACTTTCGCAAAAGAAATGGGATTTATTAATGACAATGTAAAACATGAAGAATTTAGTTTTGCTGCTGCGTACAATCCAATAAGTTTTGGTGCTACACGATTTTGCGAAGCACGAGTTTATGCAGGTTTTAATAAAGTAGCAAGTGGTATGGACAAATACCTGGATTATGCAATGGGTGAAAACCTGGAAAATAGGTTTCCTTTATATATAAAACCTGACAGAAAACTGGGAGTGCGAGATGTTATGAATATGATGCGCGATTATTACCAGAACACACCAATGGATATGACAAAAGATGTTGGTGCCGGCTCTTTTGGTTGTACGGTTCGTTGGCGGCCATTATACTGGAAAGTAGATGACCAGCAATATTTTAATGAAAGAGCAATATCGACACAACAAACTGCATACTCTATTGTAACACAATCTCGCTCACATTTACCTGATCCTATTGGTGGTATTTGTTGGTTTGGAGTAGATGACACTTATTTAACTGTTTACACTCCTCTATATGCCGGATTACAAAAAGCACCTGAAAATTTCAAAATGGGGAATGGAGATATAATGAATTACAGCGAAACTTCTGCATTCTGGTTATTTAACCGGGTTTCAAATTTTGCTTATGCTATTATGGACAGAGTAATGCCAACGATTAAAGCTAAGCAAGATGAACTGGAATTAAGTTATATGGAAGAAGTAAATACCATGGACAAAAAAGCCGATGAACTTTACAAAACAAATCCTAATGAAGCCATAGAATTAGTTAGCAAATTCTCAATTAAAAAATCAACTCAAACATTTAATACATGGTATAATTTTGGAAATCAACTTTTAGTTACTTTCTCCGATGGAAACATTAAAAAACACCAGGGTGATAGCTCCAATTATGTCAGACGATTGTTTGATAAAGAGTTCTCCACACCCGGGATAGAACAACCAGGATACTCTGAAGAATATTATAAAAATATCATAGAAACAACCGGTGATAAATTAAAGGTTAGATAAAACTAATTAACTCAATATAAAACAGATTAGTTTTTGCGTTTGAATTCCAATTTAGCAACATCCTTTCTGGACGTAAATAGTTTATCAAGTTGCTTTGTTATAGGAAGAGTAATATTTTGTAATAAAATTGCAGTTCTACTTAAAGGCTCCCCTTCTTGTCTTGTTTTAGGGCTAAATACTTTCCTTATTATTCCTGAAATATAATAACTTATACGGATATTAATAAACTCTTTGTTAATCAATTCAAAACCATGTGAATTACAAATTTGCTCATAATAACTAATGGGTCTGCCATAACACAATTCGTCTCCTTTTATCTTTTTTTCTATCCGTTCAAAAAGAAAAACTTTATCACCAGCAACTCTGCATAATTCAGCCATGATTTTTTTCAACATTTCCTCATTTGTATTATGTTGTAATACCGTTGCAGTAAATACATATCCAAATTCCTGATCTTTAAAAGGAAGACTGGTACCATCAATCTTTATCAATTCTATTTCCCGGGGCAATTTATCTCTTGAAAGCTCAATCATTTCGGCAGAAATATCAGCTCCTGCTAATCTCAAAGGTGACTTCTTCCATATCTCTTGCAAATTTCCTCCTGGTCCACATCCTATCTCAAGAACACTTTTGTCTTTAAAATTTACAGAATTAAGCATTGAAAGAAATTTCTTGCGCTTATATCTGTAAAAAGGTTCATCATCACCTGCAATAATATTTTCCCCTTTTCGTGATTTTATTCTTTTTGCTACTTCCGACCAATATGGTTCAGGTTGATATTTAGTCATATAAATTACTTATTCGGAAAATTTCTTTTATTTGCCCAAAGAAGACTTATTGCTCCAATAATAAACAAACCTAATAAAATTATACTTCCTGCCAAAAACTCTCTTTTCCGCTTTGAAATATTGTAAACATTTCGGTCCTTGGTACAATATTTATGAATGGATAAGTAATCTTTGAAAGATAAAGTCCTTGTGGATAAGCAAGATCGTTGAATCGTGGTATCTCTTTGCTTTTTAAAAAGTACTCAAATTCTTCGACGCTTAATTTTCCCGTTCCAATTTCAAGAAGTTTGTAAACAATAATCCTAATCATACTTTTTAGGAATTTATTAGAAGTAAACTGAAAACGTAAACGATTTTTATTTTGGTTATAAAAAAACTTTACTGATTTAACATTGCAAATTGTGTTGTTATGTCTGTCCGGAGTTTTACAAAAAGCTCGAAAATCAGTGTAATTTGGAATTATTAGAATAGCTTTCTTTATTTTATTTAAATCGATATTTTCCAATAAATAAAACGAGCTTAAATCAGCAATAAATGGATCTTTTGTTGTATGAATAAAATAGTCATAAGTTCGTTCTGTGGCATCAAATTGTGCATGAGGCTCCCCTTCCATTCTTATTATATCAAAAACAGAAATATCTTTTGGCAACATTTTATTTAATATAAATTTTAAGTCAGGTTGCAAATCGTTTTTCAAATCGATATGGAAAAAATATTGAGATGCATGTACTCCCGCATCAGTTCTGCCACATCCAAGGCAGGGTATTTTATATTTAAAAACTTGCTCCAGCTTATTTTCAAAGATCTCTTGAATAGAGAGCACATTACGTTGTCTTTGCCAACCCCGATAATTTGTTCCGTTATAAGCTATATGTATAAAATACCTGATCATTTTATTTTGAAAGAGATCAAATGTACACCATATATGTTAATTTTAATGTAGTTATATTCCTTTTCTTTGGAGCCTTTATTAATATAGCTCTTTATGATAAATTTAATAAAGGTGAAATAAATTACGGTTTTTTATTCATGAGAATTTTATAAATTTGAAACCTAAATATCAGTATTTAATATTAAAACTTAATAAATCTTAAAGCCGTGAAAAAAATTACATTAATGGTACTTGCGTTTGGACTCTTCCTTGCATCATGTACTCAAAAACCCGTTGAAATGGAAAATCCATTATTAAGTAAATTTGAAACGCCTTATGGTGTTCCACCCTTTGAGTTAATTAAAGTTGAACATTTTGTTCCTGCTTACCAGGAAGCAATCAAGCATCACGATGATGAAATTGCTGCAATTGTTAATAATCCTGAAGTTCCAACTTTTGAAAATACAATTGAAGCACTGGACTTTAGCGGAAAACTTTTAACTCAGGTTGATTATACATTTAATAATTTGAATGCTTCGTTAACCAGCGATGAAATGCAAAACGTGGCAAAAAAAGTAGCTCCTTTATTATCAAAACATAGCGATGATATTTCTTTAAACCTTCAGCTGTTCAAAAAAGTAAAAGCTATATACGAACAAAAAGATGAGTTTGACCTTACTCCAGAACAAAACAGATTACTAGAGGTTTCATATAAAAACTTTGAAAGAGGCGGAGCTAATCTTGACACTGAAAAACAAGATAAGCTTAGAGCAATTAACGAAGATCTTTCATTACTTACACTACAATTTGGCGATAACATTTTAGCTGAGACGAATAATTACAAAATGGTTATTGAGAATCAGACAGACTTGGCTGGTTTGCCGGAATCAGTTATTCAGGCTGCTGCTGAAACTGCAAAAAAAGCAGACATGGAGGATAAGTGGATTTTTACCACTCATAAACCAAGTATGCTGCCATTCTTAACTTATGCCGAGAATCGTGAATTAAGAGAAAAATTACACACTGCATATATTATGCGTGGTGATAACAACAACGAATATGATAATAAAAAGATACTATCACGAATGGCTGCTTTACGCGTTGAGAAAGCTAATTTATTCGGATTTAAAAACCATGCAGAATATGTTTTAGATGTTAATATGGCTAAAAATCCTGAAACTGTTTTTGAATTTCTAAACAAGGTGTGGGATGCTGCTTTACCTATTGCAAAAGCAGAAGTAACCGAACTACAAAAAATGATTGACAAAGAAGGCGAAGATTTCAAACTAGCACACTGGGATTGGTGGTATTATGCAGAAAAATTACGTAAAGAAAAATATGACCTTGATGAAGAAATGCTTCGTCCTTATTTTGAAAAGAATAATGTTCGTAATGGAGCTTTTGCTGTTGCAACAAAACTATGGGGATTAAATTTTGTTGAAAGAACAGATATTCCAAAATATCATCCTGATGTTGAAGTTTTTGAGGTTCAAAATCCTGATGGAACCTTCTTAGGAATTCTGTATATGGACTGGTATCCACGTGAAAGCAAAGTAAGTGGTGCCTGGATGGATGCGTTCAGAAGACAATCAGAAGGTATTGATCCAATTATTACTACAAACTTTAACTACACAGCTCCTGTTGGAGATATGCCAGCTTTATTATCAGTTGATGAAGTTACAACTACTTTCCACGAGTTTGGACATGCTTTACATGGATTATTATCAAAGTGTAAGTATCATTCCCTATCAGGAACTTCTGTTGCAAGAGATTTTGTAGAGTTACCATCACAAATTATGGAAAACTGGGCTGCAGAACCAGAAGTGATGAAAATGTATGCTAAGCATTATGAAACAGGTGAAGTTATTCCTCAAGAATTAATCGATAAAATTTCGAATAGCGGATTATTCAATAAAGGATTTACTGTGTTAGAATATACTTCGGCTGCATTATTAGATATGTATTGGCATACAATGAATGAAGCTGTTGAAAAAGATGCTACTGTATTCGAAAATGAGATTTTAACTAAAATAGGAATGATTGACGAGATTGTTGTTCGTTATCGCAGTCCTTATTTTGCACATATTTTTGCTGGTGGATATTCTTCAGGATATTACAGTTACCAGTGGGCACAAGTTTTAGATGCTGATGCGTTTAGTGTTTTCAAAGAAAAAGGATTATTCGATCAGGAAACTGCGGCATCATTACGCGATAATATTTTCTCAAGAGGAAATACGGAACCAGCAATGGAGCTTTACAAAAAATATCGTGGCTCAGAACCAAAACTAGATGCTTTCTTAGAAAGAAACGGATTGAAGTAATAAAACATAATTAACCGCTAAGTCGCCAAGACGCTAAGTATATTGAACTTATTATTTCTTGCTTTGCGTCTTTGTGTCTTTGCGGTTTAATATTTTTTTCACTTTTTAAACATCCTGAATTTATAATTCAACTACTCAATAATCCATTTCAATAATTTAAGTTTAAACTTATTATAAGGCTTATACTTTAGAAATGGTTCAAACCATAATCCTTTAAACAGAATGCTTTTTTTGTGACTAAAAGTGTCGAAGCCGGCTTTACCATGATAATTGCCTGTTCCGCTAAATCCTTTACCACCAAATGGGAGTTTTGAATTAGATAAATGCAAAATAGTATCGTTCACAGTTCCGCCTCCAAAGGAAATCTCTTTAATAAGTCTTTTCTTAATTTTATTTTTCTTAGTAAATACATATAATGCCAATGGATTTGGCCTTGTTTTTACTTTTTTAATAATATCATCCAAATTATCAAATTCAATTACAGAAAGGATCGGTCCAAATATTTCATCCTCCATTACTTTATCGTCAAAAGAAATATTATCAAGTATGGTTGGACTAATGTATAAATGTTCCTCATCTGTTTCACCCCCGTAATAAATTTTATCACGATGAATTAATTCATTTAATCTATCGAAATGTCGTTTGTTAATTATACGAACATAAGTTTCTTTTCCTTTTGGTTCTTTCCCATGAATAATCTCAACTTGCTTTTTAAGTTCTTGTAAAAGTTTTTCTTTAATATCCTTATGAACCAACACATAATCCGGAGCGACACATGTCTGTCCTGCATTTAAAAATTTACCCCATGCAATTCGTTTGGCTGTCATTTTTAAACTGGCATCCGGCAAAACAAATACCGGACTTTTACCTCCAAGTTCCAAGGTAACAGGAGTAAGATGATTTGCTGCAGCCTGCATTACAATTCGCCCTACGGCAGTACTTCCGGTAAAGAAAATTTTGTCAAATCTTTGCTCTAACAATTCGGTTGTTTCTTTAACACTTCCCTCTTTTACATATAATAATCCCGAATCAAAGTTTTCATTAATCAATTTGCTCATAACCGTTGAAGTATGCTCTGATAATTCGCTTGGTTTTATTATTACCGTATTCCCCGCAGCAATAGCAGTAATTGCAGGTATAAGTGAAAGCTGATAAGGATAATTCCAGGCTCCAATAACTAATGAATTACCTAATGGCTCAGAAAATATTCGGCTTTTACCGGGAAAATTTGCCATATTAGTCCATACATATTTTGGCCGTGACCATTTACGAACTTTTTTAATCGCCAGATTTATTTCGTGATAAACTAAAGAAAGCTCTGTTAAATATGTTTCGTATTTTGATTTTCCAAAATCCTTATCAATTGCATCATAAAGCAATGATTCATTATCTTTTAGGATTTTACGAAACTTTTTTAGTTGTTCAATCCTGAATTTTACAGACTTTGTTTTATTTGAAAAAAAATAGTCTCGTTGCAGATTAATTATTTCTAATGTGGTCATAGTAATTTATTTTTAATGTCCTTTAAATTCGTTCATGCTTTTATAAACCCCAAAGCCTTTACCTACAACAAAATCAAACCAACGCACAGGCAAAATTCCTTTAACAAACGGAAGAACGTAAACCAACCATGGCATACGAATAATCAGTTTGTTTTTTCTTATTGCCTTAATAATTTTATTTGCTGCCGTTTCGGGTTTTACAATAGGTATTATTCGCGATTTTACACCATCGAACATTCCGGTGCTTATGTAATAAGGAGTAACCGTAGTTACTTTTACATTTTTACTAATAAGTTCTAACTCCAAACGTAAAGAATCAGACCATCCAATAGCAGCCCATTTACTGGCGCTATAAACCGACATTTTCGGATTTGCAGTCATTCCAGCAGCTGATGCTATATTTACAATATGTCCTTCTCCCTTTTCAATCATATCATTTAAGAACTCTAAAGTGATATGCATTAAAGCTGATATATTTATATTCATCGAAAAGTCAATATCATCGTGCGAATGCTCATGAAAATATTTTCCCACAACAACTCCCGCATTATTAATTAAAATATCAACTTTACCAACTTCATCTTTTACTTTTTGAGCTGTTTGTTTCACTATCTCAAGATTGGATACATCAACAATATACGAGTAAACATCAAAGCCTGACTCTTTAAGCTGTTTTGTTGTTGTGTCAAGATTCTCTTTATTAATATCCCAGAGAATCATTTTCGATGCTCCAAGATGTAAAATTTTTTCTGCCATTATTTTCCCAATACCGGCAGCACTACCAGTAATCAGGACTGTTTTGTCTTTAAATTTTGTCATTTTGTTTAGGGTGTTAATTATATGTTTAAAAGATATATTTAATTAAAAGCAACTTTTTTAAGGATATAAACATCTTATAAATATAATTTAAAAATTACAAAAAAATGAAACCTGAAAAATTCATAGGAATAATGCTTATTACATTGCTTCTAAGTTGTGAAATGGAGGAACAGCCTGCCTGTCCGGCAGGCAGGGTTGATCAGAAAATCGGAGAAGTTTCTTTCGAAACGAATCAGGATATAATGAATAGTTCTTTTGATATCGATATTTACGTTGATCAAAAAAAGCTTGGATCTTTAAATAATAACAGTGATTTTCCGGAGGCAGGAACTAACACCACGTTCAAACTGAAGAAAAAACTGGAAGCAGGTGTACATACTTATGAGGTTAAAGTTTATTCGTATAACGGAGAACCCAGCAAATCAATCAAGGGGAAATTCATTGTAAAAGAAAATAAAACCAGCGAAATTTTTATCGACTTCAGAAATTATAACAGCTGGATTTAGGTCTGGCTTTTTTATTCAAACTTCTTCAATAATTTCACATCCTTTTTTTATTTATAAGCCTAAACCAAAAAGATAAGGTTTTTTGAAATACTAAATAATACAGGAAGTCTGGCGTAGTTAAATATTTATAACTGCACCGGATTTTTTTATTTTAACTTAGACCTTACGGTTTAAAAAACCTTAAGGTCTTATATATATGGAATCCTATATTTCGATTATTCTTGTGCCATCAACAATATTAATATTATAAAATTCGGCTTCGATATTAAATTTCTCTTTATATGCTTCAGAAATTAGCTGAATAAAATCTTTCTTAAAATCTTTGTTTATGAGATTAATAGTACAACCTCCAAATCCTCCACCCATCATTCTTGAGCCTGGTATTTCATTGTATTGTTTTGTAAAATCGACAAGAAAGTCAAGTTCGCTACAACTTACTTTATATTTATTTTTTAAACCCTCGTGAGTTTCATACATCAACTTCCCGACATAGCTTAAGTTTTTATTGTTTAGTTGCTCGCACGCTTCGATTAGTCTTGAGTTTTCTTCGATTACATAAGAGCATTTCTCGTATGTACTTATGGGAAAATCTGCCTTATGGTTTTCCAATTCCTCCGATGAAACATCACGTAATTTGGTAATATTATTTAAATACCTACTTAATATTTTCACTCCTTTTTCGCATTCCAGTCTTCTGTCGTTATATTCCGAATCTACCAAACTATGTTTAACATTACTATTGCAGAGTAATAGTTGATAGTTATCGGTTTTAAAAGGAAAGTATTCGAATTCCAGACTTCGGCAATCGAGTTTTACAAAATGATTTTTTTTGCCCATTATTGCAGCAAACTGATCCATAATTCCGCAATTTACACCTACAAAATTATTTTCGGCATCTTGCGACATTTTTATTAGTTCAAGTGTATTGAATCCCAGATTAAATAGTTTGTTTAAAGCAAAAGCCAAACCTGTTTCCAAGGCAGCCGATGATGATAATCCTGTACCGATTGGTATATTTCCTCCAAAAACAAGATTGAAACCATTTAACTTTTTTCCTCTGTTACCAATTTCATTAATAACACCTATTAAATAATTTGCCCAGTGTTTTTCAGATTTCTGTTGCGTATCTATCTGAAATGTAACAGATTCATTAAAATCGCATGAAAATACATTGCACGAATTATCTTCAGATTTATTTATTGCTATATAAATGTATTTATCTATAGCAGCAGGGAGAACAAATCCATCGTTATAATCAGTATGTTCACCTATAAGATTTATTCTTCCCGGCGACTCTACCATTATTGGTTCACCTTCGAATTTTGCTTTAAATTGCTTGTAAATTTTTTCTTTTATCATAAAATTATGGCAACCTCTAAAAATGCAAACTTCTGCGTTATTATAGGTTACTTGTTTTACCAAAATAAAGTATATAAAACAGATAAAATAATTAAAATACCTATTGCAGATATATTAAATTTTGTACCTGTATGAAATAGTTTTTTGCTAATATCTATTCCTTTAGGGTCATCTGTTTTGCTTTCAATTATTGAAATGAAAAATATTATAGCCAATAAAATAAGAAATACAAATCCCATTCTGTTAAGAAATGCCATATCGGGAGTTAAAAATTTAAATCCAAACGATAATGGAACTGTTGTTAGTGCTGCCCAAAGAACTGAATTTGATGTTGCTCTTTTCCAGAATAATCCTACAATAAATATTGCAACAATTCCGGGACTTACAAAACCGGTAAATTCCTGAATAAATTGAAATGCCTGTTCGAGTGTTACAAGTTGTGGGGCGACTAATACAGCTACTAATAACGCTGCTCCGCTTGTAATTCTACCTGTTGTAACCAGGTTTGTTTCAGAAGCATTTTTATTGAAATAATTTTTATAGATATCCATTGTAAAAATCGTAGAAGTACTGTTTATCATCGAGCTTAATGACGATACTACAGCTGCAATCAGAGCAGCAAATGCTAATCCTTTTAGTCCTGATACAACAAAAGTGTCTAATAACCATGGATACGCCTCATCGGGTTTTGTAATGTCGGCATTAAGTGCAAAAGCTGCAATACCAGGTATTACAACAATTAATGGAATAATTATCTTCAAAAATCCCGAAAAAACTAAGCCTCTTTGTGCTTCTTTAAGGCTTTTAGCAGCTAAAGCTCGTTGAATTATATATTGATTACATCCCCAATAACTTATATTCGCTATCCACATACCACCTAATATAACCCATATACCCGGTAATTCAGGGTAATTTGAGTGTGTCTTATCAAGTATCATATCGAATTTCTCGGGAACCTGATGTAACAAATTTCCAAAACCGGCAAAAGCACCTTTTTCACCACCTAAATAATCCAAAGCCAAATATGTTGTAACTAATCCACCTCCAATTAAGAATATTACCTGAACAACATCTGTCCATGCTACTGCTTTTAATCCACCATAAATTGAATAAATTGCCGAAAAAAGAGCCAAACCAATAATGCCGTATATTAACTTTACTCCAATTATGGTTTGTAATGCTAATGCGCCTAAATAAAGCACCGATGTAAGATTTACAAAAATGTAAACTAACAACCAAAATACAGCAAGGCTTGTTCTAACTCTGTTATCAAATCTTAATTCGAGAAATTGAGGCATGGTATAAATTCCTTTTTCAAGAAATATAGGTAAGAAATATTTTGCAACAATAATTAATGTAATTGCTGCCATCCATTCGTAAGAAGCTATTCCTAAACCAATAACATATCCCGAACCCGACATTCCAATAAATTGCTCGGCAGAAATATTTGCTGCTATAAGCGATGCCCCAATTGCCCACCATGGTAACGATTTACTTGCCAGAAAATAATCTGACGAGGTTTTCTTTTCGCCCTTTTTTGTTCGTGATACCCACAAACCAATAAAAATTATTAGGAGTAAATACGAAGCAAATACTATGAAATCTATAGTTCCAAAATCCATAATTGTTTATTTAATTATCTTGCCTATCGCCTGCCTAACGGCAGTCAGGGCAGATAGGTTGAAAATTTATATATCGTTTTTTGTTTATATGCTTTCCCTGCCTCAAGTACTGTTGATGGAAAATTTTTATGATTTGGAGAATCAGGAAAATGTTGTGTCTCCAGACAAAATGCAGTTCTGTGATTATATTTTGTACTGTCTTCTCCAATATCGGAACCATCAAGAAAGTTGCCGGAGTAGAATTGTAATCCCGGTTCTGTAGTAAATACTTCCATTTTTCTGCCCGAAACAGGCTCACGAACAATTGCAGCCAAGCTTAATGAATCTGATATTTTATTTAAAACCCAGTTATGATCATAGCCTTTTCCATATTGAAGCTGTACATATTCCTCGTTAATTCGTTTGCCTATAGTTGTAAATTTAGTGAAGTCCATTGGAGTTTCTTTTACTTTTAGTATTTGTCCTGTAGGAATTAGTTCATTGTTTACAGGAGTATAACTGTCGGCAAAAATTTTAAACTCATGTTCAAGAATATCAGATTTTCCTGCATCTTTAAGATTGAAAAATGAATGATGAGTAAGATTAATAATTGTAGTTTTATCGCATGTAGCATCATAATCAATTATTAATTCATTTTCGTTGGTAAATGAATATTTTACATAAACAGTTAAATTGCCCGGATATCCTTCTTCGCCATCTTTACTGAAATATTTGAATTTTACAAAATGTTGATCATCATCGTTTTTATATTCTACCACCTCCCAAATTACATTATGAAAACCATTTGGCCCACCATGAAGATGGTTGTTGCCGTTGTTGGTAGCTAAAGAATATTCCGTGTTGTTTAAAACAAATTTCCCTTTATTAATCCGGTTTCCGTATCGTCCTATTATTGCTCCAAAGTATGGATTTCCACTAATATATTCTTCAGGAGTATTGTAGCTTAATACAACATCATCAATATTACCATTCTTATCAGGCACATTTATTGACATAACTTTTGCCCCGAAATTTGTAATTTTAACAGAACAATTGGTTTTATTCGACAGGATAAAGGTTTTTAATTCTTTTTTCATATTGTTGTTTTTGTTTTCTCTTGTACAAGAAAAAATTGATATTAACAAAAAGAATAATGCGAATTTTAAAATGTTTCCTTTCATCTGTTTATATTTTTATAGTTCATTCATGTTCTGTTATTTATAAATATCGAATAATGAACACCGAATATCGAATAATGAAATTTTTACTTCATTTTTTTACTTCGTAATTCATTATTCCTTGTTCGATATTTGATATTTTTGATATAATCATTCTATTGCCTGTTTACCCTGACTGCCGTCAGGTAGGCGACAGGTAGATATGTTTAAGAATTAATCAAGTTTCCATTCGAGAATACCCCCGGAAAAGTTTTCCTGTAGTTTAATTTCTAACTTCATCGATTTTGTTCTTACGTTAGAAATTTCGATAGAAGTAAACTCATCTTTTAAAACCGGATATTCACCATGTGTTGATATTTCTTTCCATTCACCGTTTTTCAGATATGTTACCTTCCATGTTTCAGGAACTCTGCAACCACCATCAGGCCCATCATCGAACCAATATATATGAATATTACTAATTATTGTTTCTTCTTTAAAATCATATTGTACCCATTCTGTTGTTCCTTTATGATCCCAAAATGTTAACCTTGGAATATCATGATCGTTAGAGTTTTTAGGATTAATCTGGTCGTTAACTGCCAAAACTTGATCGTAAATATAAGATGCAGACACCTTGCTTTCAGATGCTATAGTTGGTGGTGGAGTCGGGTTAGTTGCCGATTTTTCGTACGGAAACCACACTGTCATTTCGCCATTCCCCCTGTGAGCCCATGCATAATATGGAATAGCAATAAAATCTTGTTCTGTTTCTATTGTAGAATTACCTGCTTTATCGATGGATAACGATTTTGACATTCCTCTTAAAATATTAACACCGTTAATTAGGTTTTCTTTAAATTCATATGTAAAATCAGTATTTTTATCTAATAACAGATTTCGTACTTTCCCTCCATTATCAAGCCATTCAGCACAATATACCAAAGGGCCTCTTTCAATAGAAAATTTCCCTTTATCTTCCTCAACTTTTTTGTTTGCAACAACTTTTCGTACAGGCATCGGGAAATTAATTTCTATAATATCTCCTTTTTCCCACTGTCTGTTTATTTTAGCATATCCATTGGTAATATTGTATGAAGTTTCTTTGTTATTGATTTTAATTACAGCTTTCAGATCCGATTCATTCATATAACAATATAAATCAGATGGTACGGGTTTGTTTTGAGCCCATCCCGGAATTCTTAACGATACAGTAAATTTAGATTTGGTTTCAGGTTCAATATTGATTTTTACATTTCCGTCCCAAGGATAATCGGTGCTTTGCGATATACTTATTTCCCCGAAATTCATATTAATATTTGCCTTATTCCCGATATACAGATTTATAAATAAATCATCTTTTGTGTGTGCATAAACATATCCGGGTAATGATGGTAAAAAGCGAACAACATTTGTAGGGCAACACGAGCAACTAAACCATGGTTTTCTTTGGTGGCTACCATCAGATTCTAGTGGATTCGGATAGAAAAATTTATCACCGTGAATTGAAACTCCCGAAAGAAATCCGTTATAAAGAGTACGTTCTAAAACATCAATATATTTTGCATCTCCGTTTAATAAGAACATTCTTTGATTCCATAGCATATTGGCAACAGCAGCACAGGTTTCGTTATAAGCACTCAGGTTTGGTAAATGGTAATTTTCACCAAATGCTTCACCTGCATGTTTAGAACCAATTCCTCCGGTAATATATAATTTTTTCGATACTACATTATTCCATAAAATATCAATTGCTGAATTGTATTTTTTATCGTTTGTAAGAGCAGCAATATCTGCCATTCCGGAATACATATAAACGGCTCTTACTGCGTGCCCTATAGCTTCAAATTGTTCAGTAACCAGTTTATGATCCTGAGTATATACTTTGTTATTTCCATCTTCGCCATAAACGTATAGTTCATGGCCATTGGCATTTCCTCTTTGATCTAAGAAATATTTGGCAAGTTTTAAGTACTTTTCATCAGCAGTAACTCTGTATAATTTTACTAAGCCCATTTCTATTTCCTGATGCCCGGGAACCCCATGTAACTGATCTTTGCCCGGTCCGAAAATTTCATTAACTAAATTTGCGCTCTTAATTGCTACATCTAATAAAGATTTTTTACCGGTTGCCCGATAATATGCAACGGCAGCTTCGTACATGTGTCCTATATTATAAAGTTCGTGACTGTCTTTTAATTGCGACCATTTTGTATCTCCTGTATGCCGTGGTAAACTGTCGGGATTTATGGTTCTGCAAGTATATAAATAACCATCATCTTCCTGTGCTGCAGCAATTTTTGCAATTAAACCATCTAAATACTTTTCTAATTCCGGATCAGGATGGATATTCAACGAGTATGATGCTCCTTCTATAACTTTAAAAACATCGGAATCATTATATCTGATTCCTACAAAAGATCCTTCCTGTAATCCTCCTGCAATTGCAAAATTGTCAATTCTATGAGTCTCTTCACACTTTTTAAAATCATAAGGAATGGTAATAATTCTATTTGTATCTAACCGTGGGAGCCAGAAATTGTCTGTAAATTTTACGTTTGTAAAGGCTACCGGTTTAACAGGATAATCTTTTATGTTATTATCTTTATTCAAGCATGATCCTGTTAAAATTGTTGCAAGTAATAAAAAAGTTATTTTTTTCATATCTATCAAATTTTATAATGATTTTCTAATTATTAATGATGACGGATTTTCAATCTTTTTATCGATGTTATTTAGTACCATTTCGGCTAAAGTTTTACCCATTAATTTAAAATCAGTTGATATTGTTGTTATTCCATCTCCTACAACTTCTTTTAAAGGAGTATCGTTGTATGATATTATTCCGATATCTTTACCAATAGCATAATTTAGTTCGCGGGTTTTTTTTATAATATTAACCAAATCAATATCGTTGGGAATAACGTAAACATCTCCTTTTCGAATTTTCCTTTCTTTGGGATTTTGAATAATCTTATAATCAAAATTCTTCTTCTTGCAGAATTTCACAAACCCATTCAGCTGGCCTTTTGGTTCTTTGCCTCCCGGATAAATCATTATTAACGTTTTATATTTCGTAAGTAATGTTTCTCCTGAAGATAAAGAATTGAAAATATCCTTTTCGAAGTTTTGATATATTGCCGGATACTTGCTGATTAATTCGGGATTAGCCTGATCGAGAATATATGTTTTACCATTTTTTATACGATTTACCGCATCGGCAATTCCATTAAAGCCTACAGGCATAATAATGAAAGTAGTGTATTTTTCGATATTTTCGTTAATCAGATTTTTGAAAATACGTTTATTGAAATAATGAAAATATATATCAACAGTTGCTCTACCTTTAATATTTTCAACAAACGAATTATATAGTATTTCTTTAAATGCATTTAATTCATCGAAAAGCAGAAAAATATTTTCTTCTCTCCTTATTTCCGTGCTGTTTATATAATATCCTTTCCCCGGAACTGATTTTATTATTCCTTTTGCTTTTAATTCGTTAAAGGCTGTCATTACAGTATCTCTTGAAAGATTGTAAAGTTTGCTTATTTCATTAATAGAAGGGATTTGATCTCCTTTTAAAATGTATTTTTTTTCAATAGCGTAGAAAACAGAATTAATTATCTGTTTATATTTAGGAATTTTTAACGAATCGTCAATATTAATTAACTTTGTAATCATATATTTTACAATAAAACTAACTAGTAGGTACTAGTAGGCAATATTAGTAATATTATTGCTAAATGTCAAGTGATTAAATATTTTTTTATTGTTTTTAGATAAGCATTTAAACTTCTTTTAAAATGAAATATTCTGAAAAATTACCAACGGCAGAACAATTTTTTGAGATCTTCGAAACAACTGGTTGGAACACAAAATATGAATTGACAAAAGAAGAATTATTTACTGCTTTGAAAAACTCATGGCACAATATTTCTGTCTGTGCTAAAGACAAAACTGGGTTTTATGAGAAATTAGGATTTAAAAGCCGAGCTGAACATTCTCCTGAAATGGAATTGGAAAAATATTGGTAAAACACTATAATTATTTTTGGTATGCTAACTATTGCAGCTCAAACCTTAAAAGCAGCAAATACAAATCCTGCCTGATTTAAAACATGGCAGGATTTATTTTAAGGTCGCAAACAAAAAAAATGCTACGATTAATAAAAATCAAGTTTAAAAATTAGAGACAGGTGTTGTAAAATAGAATGTAGCACCTTCCCCCTGCACACTCTCTGTCCAGATTTTTCCTCCATTTCTCTCAACAAATTCTTTACTTAAGAGTAATCCTAAACCAGACCCTGCTTCATTATTTGTTCCAGAAGTAGTATAGAAACTAGCAGTATCGAATATTTTACTCGCAGTTTCATTATCGAACCCAATGCCAGTATCCTTTATCGAAACTTTATGAAACTGAACATCTCGTTCAACACAAATATCAATTGAACCTCCACGTGGGGTATATTTAATAGCATTTGATATAATATTTCGAACAACAGTCAATAACATATTTTTATCGGCCAATACGTCAAAATTGTCATCCATTTTAACGGTTAATTTTATTCTTTTATGATCCGCTATAGTTCTAAATAATTGTAAATTTCTTTTTATTATTGTATTTAAACTAATATTTTCTGGTGAGAAACTTATTTCTCCTCTTTGACTTTTAGCCCAAAGCAATAAGTTCTCAAGCAAGTCACTAATCGATTGTACAGATTTCATAAAAATCCTAAATGTCTCAAGTAAGCTTTTATCCTGAGTTATTTCTTCATCTTCTAACAACATTTCAATCAAAGACTTTAAGTTTCCTATCGGGCCTCGCAAATCATGCCCAATAATTAAAAACATTTTGTCTTTAGTCTTATTAATATTATCAAGCTCTTCTTTTTGTTTTTCCAACAACATATTTTGCTCTCTTCTATGCTTTAATGAAATCAAAACATAAACAAAAAGGGCAGTTACTAATCCTAATATTATTAATAGTGCAGAATTATAAGTTCTCGCACGACGAAGTCCCAATTCCTTAATTTTTTTATCCTTATTTAACAAATCTATTTCAGCTTGTTTCCTTTGTTTTTCATACTGATATTCGAGATTAAACATTTTCTCCGAAAGCTGTTGGCTAAAGAGCGTGTCATTGTAATTTATAATACATTCTAAATGTTTTGAAGCTGCCCTATAATTACCAGTCTTTAAATCTATATCAGATAAAATCTTAAAATTGTCTCGGATTATTAGTTTAGCACCTATTTCCTTTGCAATCTTCATGCTTTTCTCAGCATTAGTTTTTGCCATGTTGTAATTCCCAACTAAAAAATGAGCTTTAGCTAACATAGTATGAATATTTGCATACAAATCTTTATCCATATTCTTATCTACTACTTCAAGAGAACGTCTGTAATTTTCTAACGCTAATGTATTATCACCCAGTTCTAAATAAATATCTCCAATATACTTATAGCAAACAGCCTGACCTGAAACCTGATCGATTTCAATTCTCAATTTAAGTGCTTTATTAAAATTTTCCAGCGCTTCAATATTTTCTTCTCTTAACATTTGTGCCCGACCCATATTTAAATACACATATCCCAACATCCTTTTATGATCAAGTTTTTCAGCAATTTTTTTTCCTTTGTTAAGATTTTCTAAAGCATTATAATAGTACCCCTGATAAATATGTAGATTCCCAATGTTAATATATGCATAACCTTCTTGTTCTGTTTCTCCATATTTTTTTGCAAGCTCTAAGCCTTTATAATTAAAATCTATTGCTTCTGAGTAATTTCCTAAAATTCTATATGCTACACCAATAAAACTATGGGCTTGTACAAGTTCTTCATAGTTATTATATTTTTCTGCAAATTTGATTGCTTCCAGACCGTAATCTATAGATTTTTCAGGTTCTGAATTTCGTAGTTCCCAACTAAGCTCATTCAGGAGCTCTGCTTTTAACGAGTCTTCCACATTGATCAGCTTTTTATAAAGGCTGTCAACCTGTGTATTAATATTTGCAATCAAATTAAAGGATAAGGCTATAAAAATCAGGAGTAAAATATTCTTTTTCATAATATTAGCATATATTCAAAGGTATAAAAATATATAAAAATATCAGACAAAATAATAATTTTTACACCTAATGCTAAATTTTACATTAAAGTACTAAAATAAATGATTAAATATCACATGATATATTAAAATTAATCTGCACTTATAGCACTTATTACAAAATCAACATTTAATTCATTTTATCATTTTAAACAAAAATTACAAATTCTTCATTTTATCTTCATAAAAAACTCGTAATTTTAACAACATTGAATTGATCATTGATTACCAAACAACAGTTACCCAAACACATATTCATCATGAAAAAACTACTATTTATTCTAATCACAGTTTTTATTGCAAAGATTTCTTTTTCTCAGGATCAAAATAATCAAGCTTTTGAACCAATAAAAATAAAAGTAGTTAAAACCTATAATACTCCCGTAAAACTTAACATTGATGTTTTAATAAAAGACAACAGAACATCTTCGAAATTGTTTAGTGAAAAAATTATAAGAGCAATTGGTGATTATATAAAAGAAAGTTACCCCCGCACCAAAATCAATTTAATCAGAAATATTAGAAATGATTTCAATCCTGAACCTGATAAAGTTTTTGTTAAGATTGATATAGTTGATTATTTTGTAGTTCGAAAAGAAAAAAAATGGATAGCAAAATCTACCATAGATGTTGTTGTATTTGATTTAAGAGGAAATAGAATAAAAAGATATAAAGAACGGATAAGCCAAATTTCTACACAACCTAACAAAAAAGGTGCTCAATCAGCTAAACTGGCGTTAAATTCATCCTTTAAAATTGCTGTTTTAAAATCTATAAATTATATTGAAAAATCTATTCGTGGCGAAGGCAACTTTGAACTTGTTCAAATAACACAAAAAACTCAAGCAACTAAAAGAAATCAAATTGATAATAAAACCATTGCTGAAGAAAAAAAATCAATTACTAAAACAAAGGAGATGCATGTTTCTAACGTTGACATAAATATTCCTGTCTCAACCGAAAAAAATCATAATCGATATGCTTTAATTATTGGTAACGAAGATTATAATTCATATCAAAAAGGATTAACCAGCGAAGTAAATGTTGAATTTGCTAAAAGAGATGCCAGAGTTTTTAAAGAATATGCAGAAAAAACATTAGGTATTCCTGATGAAAATATAATATTAATAATTAATGCTCAAGTTGTTGAGTTTAGCAAATCAATAGAAAAGATGAATGTTATCGCCAAAAATCTGGATGGCGAAGCTGAAATTTATTTCTATTATGCCGGACATGGTTTCCCTGATGAAGAAACGAAAGAACCGTATCTAATTCCGGTTGATGTAAGCGGAACTGATCTTGAATACGCAATCAAATTGAATGATGTTTATAAAAAACTTGCTGAATATCCGGTAAAAAGAGTAACGGTATTTTTAGATGCATGTTTTAGCGGCGGAGCCCGAAATCAGGGATTATTAGCTACACGTGGAGTCAAAATTCAACCTAAAGAAAATTTATTAAAAGGCAACCTGATTGTTTTTACAGCTAGCTCAGGAACACAATCATCGCTTCCATATAAAAACCAGCAACATGGATTATTTACTTATTTCCTTTTAAAAAAACTACAGGAAACAAATGGTAATGTTAGTTTGTCGGAATTAGCCGATTATTTAAACAAACAGGTTGCAGTTAAATCAGTTATGATAAACGACAAAGAACAAAATCCACAGGTAAATATTAGTCCCGATGTTGAAAGTGTTTGGAAAGACTGGACAATAAAATAGGTTACTGGTTTACTGGTAAATTAGTAAAATAGTAAAAATCTGAAACTTTGAACTTTTCAAACTCGGAACTCAGAACTTTGGAACTATCCTCGAATATTTAACAAATTTTAACGTTGGCAATGTAATAATTTATTCAAAACGCCTACTTATTTCATATCTTTATCAATTAAATAATTTAACTGTTAAAAAATCGATGGAATTACTTAAAGCACAAAATATTGAGAAAAAGTTTGTGAATCACCTGGCTTTGGATGATGTTAATGTTAGCATACCCGAAAATAGCATTTATGGCTTGCTCGGGCCAAATGGAGCAGGAAAAACAACACTTATCAGAATAATAAACCGCATAACCGCTCCCGATAAAGGTGAGATTTTATTAAAAGGAAGACCTTTGCAGCCGGAAGATGTAAATATTATTGGATATTTACCTGAAGAACGTGGTTTATACAAAAAAATGAAAGTTGGAGAACAGGCATTGTATCTGGCTAGGTTAAAAGGATTATCAAAACGAGATGCTCTAAAACGATTAAAATACTGGTTCGGAAAATTTGAAATGGAGGCTTGGTGGGACAAAAAAGTCGAAGAACTTTCTAAAGGAATGGCTCAAAAGGTACAGTTTGTTACTACTATATTGCACGAACCGGAATTATTAATATTTGATGAGCCTTTTAGTGGGTTCGACCCTATTAATGCAAATATGTTAAAACAGGAAATTATAGACTTGAAGAAAAAAGGAGCAACCATAATATTTTCTACTCATAACATGGCATCGGTTGAAGAATTGTGCGATCATATTACTTTAATAAATCAATCACGAAACATTTTAGAAGGACATATTGATGATATTCGAAAAAAATACAAGTCGAATATTTATGAAATCTCTTTTAACGGAGAAGTAGAAAAACTTGAGAAATCACTGAATCAGTATTATGAGATTATTGATAAGACGAAGGTTGACGGACATAGTGCGGTTCGTATAAAATTACTACATCAAACAAATGAAAACGAATTGCTTTCATTAATTATTCCTGCTGTTGAAATTATCTCATTCAAAGAGCTTATTCCAAGCATGAACGATATTTTTATAAAAGTAGTAAACGAATACAAAAATTAATATACCAATGAATAAAATCAAATTAATTATATCACGAGAATATTTGACAAGAGTAAAAAAGAAATCATTTATTGTAATGACAATTCTTGGCCCGGTTCTTTTTGCCGCAATGATGATTGTTCCTGCATGGCTGGCATCAATGAAAGATACCGATGTAAAGAACATTGCTGTTATCGATAACTCGGGTATTTTTATAAATAAGATAGCCGATACTGATTATATTAAGTTCGAATATTTGGAGAATAAAAAACTCGAAGAATTAAAAGCTAATTTTTCTGAATTAGATTATTATGCAGTTTTACAAATACTTCCAAGCATTACTCATGAACCAAGTGCAGTTCGTTTATATTCAAAAAAGCAACCAAGTTTTTCAGTAAAATCGCATATAGCAAATGCTATGGAAAAAGAATTAAAAAATAAAAAACTGCGGTCTCATGGTATAGATGAAGAGGTATTGAAATCAATCAAATCAGATGTTTCAATACGTACAATTCAATGGACCGATGATGGCGAAGAAAAAGAAAGTTCAACTGAAATAGCTATGGTTGTTGGTTACGCCAGTGGCTTTTTAATTTATTTCTTCATTTTCATGTTTGGTGCCCAGGTAATGCGTGGAGTTATTGAAGAAAAAACAAGTAGAATAGTTGAAATTATTATTTCATCGGCAAGGCCATTTCAATTAATGATGGGGAAAATTGTTGGAATTGCACTGGTTGGTTTAACACAATTCTTGCTATGGATATTGCTTACTTTTATTATTATAACGGGAGTTAAGACAGTATTCTTCCCTGAATCAGGAACACAAAATGCGCAGGAAATTGTGGTTCAGGATTTATTAGAACAACAAAACATACCTCAGGTTGAAACAATAGAACCACAAAATATGGACAAGTTTACAAGCATGCTTAATTCTGCTAAATCAATGAATTTCGGTTTAATATTTGGCTCGTTCATCTTTTTCTTTTTAGGTGGATATTTATTGTATGGATCTTTATTTGCGGCTATCGGATCTGCCGTTGATAATGAGACAGATACACAGCAATTTATGCTTCCGATTACAATACCTTTAATTCTGGGTATTTTTGTAATGATGAATGTTGTACAAAATCCTGAAAGCTCTGTAGCATTCTGGTTTTCAATAATACCATTTACTTCTCCAATTGTAATGATGGTTCGGATTCCTTTTGGCGTTCCATATTGGGAACTTGCATTATCAATGGGATTATTGGTACTAACATTTATTGGTTCTACATGGTTTGCAGGTAAAATTTATCGTACAGGAATTCTTATGTATGGTAAAAAAGTTAATTACAAAGAGTTGTGGAAATGGTTACGATATAAGTCTTAATATAAAAGATTTCTATTAAACGCTTTATTTTCTCAAAACTATCTGTTTACTTAGCAGATAGTTTTTTTATTTTAAATTTTGTTATTATGAGAATCGCAATTATCGACATGGGTACTAATACTTTCAATTTACTTATTGTCGAAACTTCTGATAATAATCAATATAAAATCATTTTTAAGGATAAAGCCGGTGTAAAGCTTGGCAAAGATGGGATTAACAATAAATTAATTACTCCCGAAGCATTTGAACGTGGAATAAACGCGATTTCACAACATATGAAAAGTATAACACGATTTAATGCTGAAAATATTATTACTACCGCTACATCCGGAGTTAGAAGTACAGAGAACGGAAAAGAATTTGTCGATTCCATTGAAAATAAATTTGGATTAAAAGTCCGGATTATTTCAGGTGATGAAGAAGCAGAATTAATTTATCGTGGTGTAAAACAAGTAGTAAAATTCAATAATGAGAATGTATTAATTCTTGATATCGGCGGTGGAAGCAACGAGTTTATTATAGCTAATAATACAGGCCTGATTTGGAAAAAAAGTTTTAAATTAGGAATGGCCAGACTGCTTGACATGTTTAAACCATCAGACCCGATTACTTTAGATCAGACAAAGAAAGTTGAGCAATACATTGACTCTGAACTTGAACCCTTATACGAAGCTTTTGAAAAATACCAAGCTAAAAAATTAATTGGTTGCTCGGGCACTTTCGATTCATTTCGGGCAATGATAATAGCTAAAAACGGTGGAATTCCGGAAGAAGTAAAAAAGAGCAAGTCCTATCCTATTAATTTGGAGGATTATGCTATATTACACGAAGATCTTTTAAAATCGACACTTGAAGAACGCAAAAAAATGGAAGGACTGGAATTGGTTCGGGTTGAAATGATTGTTCTGGCAAGTATTTTTGTTAATTTTATCATCAGAAAATTTAAACTTAATTCATTAACACAATCGGCTTTTGCAATTAAAGAAGGCATGGTCGATAAAATATTAAACAGTTAAAATTTAATTCTATGGCTAAAATTTTAGTTATCGACGACGAAAAAAGTATAAGAGATACTCTAAAGGAAATACTGGAATATGAAGAACATCAGGTTGATATTGCAGCAGATGGAGAAGAAGGATTGGAACAATTTAAAAATAATAAATATGATATTGTTCTTCTGGATATTAAAATGCCCAAAAAAGATGGTATTGAAGTTTTGGAAGATATTTTTGGAGTTGCTACCGATGTTCCGGTTATAATGATTTCCGGTCATGGTAATATTGATACAGCAGTCGAATCCATAAAAAAGGGAGCATACGATTTTATCGAAAAACCACTTGATTTAAATCGCTTGTTAGTTACCATACGTAATGCAATGGACAGATCTTCATTAATTAAAGAAACCAAAACATTAAAACGTAAAGTAACAAAAACTTACGATATAGTTGGTGAGTCGGCACCTGTTAAAAAGGTAAAAGATATGATCGAGAAAGTTGCTCCAACCAATGCGCGGGTTTTAATTACAGGACCAAACGGATCAGGTAAAGAATTAGTAGCACGCTGGTTGCACGAAAAGAGTGACCGTGCTGAATTTCCTTTCGTTGAAGTAAATTGTGCTGCAATACCTTCAGAATTAATTGAAAGTGAGCTTTTTGGTCATGAAAAAGGAGCTTTTACTTCAGCACATAAACAACGAAAAGGTAAATTTGAACAAGCACATACAGGCACCATATTTCTTGATGAGATTGGGGACATGAGTCTTAACGCACAAGCAAAAGTTTTAAAAGCACTTGAAGAAAAGAAAGTCACAAGAGTTGGCAGCGATAAAGATATTCATGTTGATGTACGTATAATCGCAGCAACAAACAAAAATCTTAAAGAAGAAATTAAAAATCACAATTTCCGCGAAGACCTTTATCACAGGTTAAGTGTTATACTTATTTCAGTTCCCGGATTAAATGAAAGAAAAGATGATATACCATTATTAGCAAATCATTTTAATGAATTAATATGTGCTGACTATGGTGTACCTAAAAAGGAAATTAACGATGATGCTATTGAAGAATTAAAAAAAATAAACTGGACAGGAAATATTCGTGAGTTTAGAAACGTACTGGAAAGATTAATCATTTTATGTGAAAAAGAAATTACAGGTAAAGATGTAATTGCATATGCACAACCTATCTCTAAATAAGTTTAAAGTTCCTTGTTTCAGGTTTAAAGTTAAACTAAGAACTAATGACTAAAAGCTAAAAGTTAAATATAATGGATAGGATTGAGAAAGATTTTTTAGGCGAAAAGCAAATCAATAAAGATGCTTTGTATGGAATACATTCATTAAGAGCAAGAGAAAATTTCCCTGACAATACTCCTTTTCATATTGAATGGTATAAAGCAATCGGATTAACAAAACTGGCTTGTTACCTTACTTACGATAGTTTTAAAAAAGCTGTTCTGGAAAAACATCCTGATAATGATCTCCCAATTAATCTTTTTGACAAATCAATAATTACTGCTTTAATTGAATCGGCCGAAGAAGTTGCAGAAGGTAAGTATTTTAATCATTTTATTGTACCAGCTATTCAGGGCGGTGCAGGCACAAGCATTAACATGAATGTTAATGAAATAATTGCAAATGAATCACTTTTGAAACTTGGTCATAATGCCGGTGAATATAATTTTATTGATCCGATTGAACATGCCAATATTTATCAATCGACTAATGATGTAATTCCAACATCACTAAAAGTAGCAAGCATTAAACTGTTGGTTGAGCTTGAAGAAAAAATAAACGATTTACGATTTGATATAGAAGCAATTGAAAATAAAAGTCGTAACAAATTACGAATTGCTTACACTCAAATGCAGGAAGCTGTTCCATCTTCTTATGCTATGCTTTTTAGCTCGTACAACGAAGCTTTATCGCGCGACTGGTGGAGAGTATCCAAATGTTTCGAACGTATTAAAGTAGTTAATCTTGGCGGTAGCGCAATTGGTACCGGAATTTCTGTTCCAAGGTTTTTTATAATGGAAGTAGTACCAACATTGCAAAAACTAACTAACTTGCCAATTACCCGAAGTGAAAATATGCCTGATGCAACCAATAACATTGACTCATTGGTTGAGGTACATGCCATATTAAAATCTCATGCCGTAAATCTTGAAAAGATGGTTTCAGATATTCGCTTACTTTCATCAGATATTACCGGAACAAAAGAAATTACTATTCCTCAAAAACAAGTTGGAAGTTCAATCATGCCGGGTAAAGCAAACCCGGTTATTCCTGAATTTGTTATAAGTGCTGCACATAAAATCTATTCGAACGATTCTCTAATTACATCGCTTAGCGCTCAAGGTTGCCTTGATCTAAATCCTTACTTACCTGTTATTGGGAATGCTTTATTAGAAAGTATAAAACTATTGATTGCAGCAAACAAAACACTTAAAGAAAACTTGTTTAAAGGACTGGAAATTGATAATAACACAGCCGAAGACCTATTGTATAAAAGCCCCGCCATTACAACTGCACTTAGTCCGTATATTGGATATAACAATGCAGTCAAATTAGCTAAAGAAATGAAAAAAACTAAACAAGATGTTTTCAGTGTTAACAGTAAATTAAAGCTAGTTGAACCTGAAAAGCTGGATAAAATTCTTGCGCCGCAAAATCTTTTAAAGATGGGATTTACCTTGAAAGATATTACTGAATAACCTGAGTTCGACCTAAAAAATATATGGTATAAAGTTCAAAGTTTAGAGTTTCATGTCTATATTATCCTCTTCAACAATATATAATGGCCTGTTCTTTACTTCGTTATTAATTCTGCTGATATATTCTCCTATTATTCCTATGGATAAAAGCTGAACACCTCCAATAAACATTGTACTTATAATAAGAGAAGTCCAGCCCGTAATAACTCTATCTAATATGAACCTAGAATATATAGCATATAGAATAACAATTAAAGAAAAAAGAGAAACTATAAAACCAAGGAAAGTAACGATTTTCAATGGGAATGCAGAAAATGAAGTAATCCCATCAATTGCAAAATTCATCATTTTTCTATACGTGAACTTTGTTTCGCCATGCTTTCTTGAATCCCTATCATATTCAATAAAAGTTTGTTTAAATCCGAGCCATGATATTTGACCACGAATGAACTTGTGTTTTTCAGGCATTAATTTTAGGCTTTTTAGTATCTTATCATCAATTAATCTAAAATCTCCGGTGTCCAGGGGTATATTAACTGATGTAATCTTTGACAATATTCTATAAAAGAATTTTGCTGTTATTTTCTTGAAAAGATTCTCTCCTTTTCGGGTTTTCCTTTTGGCATAAACTACATTATAACCTTCTTTGTGTTTTTTATATAAATCCGGAATTAGTTCAGGGGGATCTTGTAAATCACCGTCAATAATAATAACAGTATCACCTGAACATTTATCAATTCCTGCAGAAATTGCAATTTGATGGCCAAAGTTCCTGCTAAAACTTAGGTATCGGACATTTTTATTTTTACCTGCAAATTCTTTAATTTTCTCTAACGAATTATCAATACTTCCATCGTTTATAAATAAAATTTCATAATTTGATGACACCTTTAATACAGATTTCTCAAGGCGATTGTATAATTCATCTAGGTTACTTTCTTCATTATAAATTGGTATGATTACTGAAATATCATTCATTTAACCGGGGTTTTTCTAATTTGTAAACATTAACGTTTTTATATTTTTCTATAATTTCATACAAGAAATTATCTTCAATATATTCTTTAGTTTCTTTTTGGTCAGCAATAATTGTCTCACTTCCCTTTATCTCTTCTTTTGAAATTATTTTTATATTCTGTTTTTTATCATTTAATAACTTGGTATAAAAATACAAATGCGCATTGTACCCATGATAAACTAGTAAATGGTTATTAAAATTTTTATTTGATTTTACTGCATCCTTCATAAAATAGCTTATGTTATAAAATTCCTGATCCCATGGGTTTTCCTTTGGTTTAAATACTTTATTTATTATAGATTGATACGAACTAATAAATATTGCAATTACAATTAAAAAAGGGATTGTTTTATAAAATAAATTAGAATTCAAAAATTTATTGTAACGTAATTTCGTAAAAATCCAGAATATTGGAATCGAAACTAATACCGACAAAAATGGATATAATGGTAAATCGTACCAGCTTAGTTTTGTATGGCTGAAAGAGATTGTCAGGAAATATTGTACTATTATTAATAACGTAAAAAGTGTTATGCTTTTAATCTTTTTATTCCTATGAATAAACCCGATTATTACTCCAATTGGAACGATCCAATACCAAATCTTAAATCTCTCATTAATTATATTTTTATAAAAATACCAGAATCCGTGCTTATGCCCACCTAATGTATCCATATATCTGCCCCCAAGCTCATTATCAAAAACGGCCTTGATATATCCCGGGTTTTTAAGTTCTCGTAAAAAGTAATATCCAAAAACAATAATTATAAAAATTCCCAGATTAATATAAAAATGTTTATCCTTTAAAATAAATACCAGTTTTTTCTTTATTAAAGTAAATAAAAATAATGTCGGAGTTAACATTAAACCTACGATTCCCTTAGTTAAAACAGCTAAAATCAGCCCTATGAAGAAAAAGTATATGTATTTTTTGTTATTCTCAATGTTCTGCAAATACATGAAAAATGCCAAAGATGAAAGTGTCAGAAAAAACACTAATAACGAATCATAATCTCCTGTCTTGGCACCGTGCACAGAAATAAATCCTTTTGATGTTATTAATATAATAACCGCGAACAATCCAAACCAATACGACTTTAAATATTTTAAAGAAAAGATAATTAGAACAACGCAAGTTAAGAATGCTGCAAGTGCTGCAGGCAATCTAATTGCCAATTCCCCTACTCCAAACAATTTTATAAAAAACACCTGAGACCAAATCATTAAAGGTGGCTTAGTATTCCACATATCAGGATTACCTTTAAAGTAAGTAACCAGAAAATTGCCATTTTCATGCATTTCATATGCATTTAATGCTAATCTGGATTCATCCCAAATTCTTATAGGTAAATACTCTAAATGAAGGAAAATAGGGAAATAAACAATTCCAATAAATAAAAGTATTTTTATTATTGTATGGTAATTATTTCTTGTTAACATATAAATTCATTATAATATTTTAAAGCAAAACTCCCTTTATTAAAAAGAAAGGGAGTTTTCTATCTCAAGAATATAATTAGCTATTCTGTAAGAATCATGCGTTTAGTATCAATCTCTTGTCCATCAACAATTAATGAATACATATAAATTCCTGGTTGCAACCCTGTATTTCTTAAAGTTATATCCGAGTATCCAGTAACTGATAAGTTAAAAGATTTTATTTGAGTTCCCTGCATGTCATATATATATAAATGCATTATTCTTTTCAACGGGTAAATAAAAACTTATTTTGGTTTCTTTATCAAAAGGATTTGGCTTATTCTGAAGTAATTTTGGATTGTCAGAATTAATATCATCAATATTAAACTTTTTATTTGTTGATGTCTCAAGTGTTATGACCTTATCTTTTAATTCTTCATAATTTTCTTTTATATATTCCAGCTCCTCTGTAATTACATCCAATTTAGTTTTTAGTATTTCATTTTCTTTTTGAGCAATATCAAGTTCCTTGACAGCTTCTACTAATACAGGTATCATAGAAATATAATCTATAGACAATAAACCTTCATCATCCTTATACACTAGATTTGGCATGCTTTTCTCAAGATCTTGGGCAATAAAACCAAAACGTTCTTTTTGAGATTTCATATCAGATTCTTCATCATTTTTATAATTATATGAAACACCATTTATACCTCTTATAAGTTTAAGGTTATTTTGCAATGGTTTAATATTACTTTTCAAACGTTCATCTGACGGAGTTACCACAACTCCACGGATAGTACCATTAACATCTAAAGTATAATATGGGGTTCTCCTTATTCCAACTTTATTTTGATAGAAACTAACTAATGATAATGGGTTATTTAAATTAGAATAAATATGTCCCATACCGTTACCATCTACGCCAAAACCGTAAGCATAAATATAATTTATTGCCCATATTCTGGCTGTATTTGAATTTTTAGCCCACAACCTAATTTCCGATGTCCCATCACCCAATACTTCTAACTTGGCTGTTGGATTGTATGTTCCTATACCACCTTTCCATTACTTATAACTTTAAGTTGAGAATATCCATTTAAACTACTTAAAATGAAACTAATCATTATTAATGTAAATACTTTAATTTTATTTTTGTTCATAATATAAATTTTAACTATTATTAATTAATACAAGGTGTTGGTATAATTGCTAATTCACTCCCTAACGGCACAGTAAAATTACTTTCGAGTAAAATAAAATCTGTTGCTCTTAATGTATTTTTGCTATTTGTCGGTACTGTTGAATTATATAAAGTATATGATTTTTTAACCGCATAATTATGCGAAGTGAAATTAAATCCACTTTGATTTATAGAAGTATTACAATCCATTTTTAGCCTATAATATCTAATATAATCAATATACACCGATGATGGAAAAATTGTAATACTAGTACCTGGTTTTTCGATTAAAATCTTTTCATCTTTTTGCAAAAATTGCTCTTTTTTAAGAATTATTACACCTGAATAATCTGGCGGATGATACTGATCTATTGCTAAATTCGCTATTATATGTCTAGGTTTTCTAGGAACATATTGCCCCTTAAATATTTTGACAGGATTAGAATTTGAGTTATAATACCAAGATAATTGGTTTGGAATCCATTCACATGAATATGTATAATAATTTAAATCCATTCTTGGTATATTTTCAATTAACTTCTGGTCACTATTATCTTCACAATCAACTCCTTCAGACCACCAATTATTTGCTCCATAACTAACCAAATGTTCACTCAATCCTCCATGTACTTCTAAAATATCAATTTCATGCCCGTAATTACAATCTGGACCAGCCCATAACCAAAATGCTGGCCAAAAACCTTTTCCTTTAGGTAGTTTACATTTAATCTCGTAATAACCATAAGAGTATTTTGATTTTGATGCAATTACTCCAGATGTGTAATCAAATTTTCTGTAATTTTGTATCCCATCACATAAAACTTCAGTAGTATCTTCCCATTCAAAGACTAAATCCCAGGCAGTCTCTTTCTTTGCTGTTAAAGTTAACTTTCCGCCATTCACTGTTGATATCCCAACGTTTTCTGGCTTATATACTTGTAGTTCAGGAGTACAGTTGGCAAAATTAGTATTCCACCCCCAATAACTTTTTTGCCATCTACTATTAAATACATTAATGTTATCAAACTCTTCGTTTATAATCAATTCCCAATTTTTGTCATTTTCAGGAATTTGGGCATAGAGTTCATTCAAAAAATTAATGCCTAAAAAAAATAGTAATAATACGATTGTCTTTTTTCTCATAATATATTTGTGTTTAATTTTACTAAAAATAACTTTTTTAAACTTAAATTATAAATAATTTTCTCATTTTTTTTTATTTTTCTACTTCTTAATTATTTTAATGCATTATATAAAATCTATTATTCTTATAAATAAAGTCTGCATCCTTATAATACAGGTCTATTCCTGAAGGCCTAATTAATATTTCATCAACTTTAAGTTCACCCTTGGTCATCAACTTATTCTTCATTGAAATACTTAATTTACCTGTTGGTTCTTTGAATTCAATCTCAAATTCTACCAATCCCCAACCATTTGAATCAATGATTTTAGTTTTTCGCCAGATGTCAATTTTATTATTATAGTATTTTTTTCCCGATTCATTAAAAATAGATACTGTTAATTTTGTTCTGGGATATAAATCCCTATCCATATTCTCCACCCACAGCGAAATAATATAATTTTTTGTAGTATCAATATTTGCAATTTTGGTTTCCAGAACCAAATTTTGTTTAGTAATAATACCGCAATAGCAATTTTCACCTAATGGAGATTCACCAGAGTACTTGTCTCCAAAACTTTCGTAATAAAAGTTATAAATAGAATCTGTACTTAAAAATCCATCTACATCAAAAAGTTCTTCAAACTCTATTTCTGTTTTAACTTTCTCCTTTGTTTCTTTTAAAATTTCTTTAAAATCATCAATTGTAATTTCTCTGATTTCCATCTCACTGTTATAAGTTAAAAGTTTTGCTTTATTTTTAATTCTTCTTTCATTTTCATCTAAAAAATCTTTCTTTGTAAACAATACCAGAAAAGGTTTTTCGCTTGGCCACAAATCAATAATATCAAAAGAGTTATATGGTTCTAAAAACAACTGTATATTTTTAACAGACTGTTCCATCGAGGTACGACTTAACATTACAGAAGTTAAAGGCAATCCTGTTTTCATGGAAGTAATAAAAGACTGCCCAATACTGGCAGAACCTTTGTAAAGACTGTAATTCTCACATCCTACATGATAATAAGGAAGTGGAATAATTGCCTGATATTTTTCAAAATCAATTTCGTTATACCACTGATTTATTTCAGTTTCGTTTTCTTTATCATTCAAACTTTCAATTGTGTTATTAATAAATTTTGGTTGAGATTTAACATTCAGATATGAATCATAACTTCCCCAAATTAAAGCAAAACCCAAAATTGACAGTGCTAATATCTTTTTACCTTGCTTATAATAGTTCCATAGTAAATAGAATGTCGTAATATTTATGGTGTAAAAGAAAAGCCAGGCGAATCTGCCAGGAGCCCTTAATTGTTTAAGCATTCCCATATGGTTAAATAGCTTTTGTAAACCCAAAGTAAATGGCATCCCGAAACTATATAATAATGCCACAAAAGATGACCAAAATAAAATATTAAGGTACGGACTGTCAGTAATCTTTAGAAAATTCCAAGCTTTATCTTTTCTTTGTTTTTTTACCGAATTGTAGATTATAAAAAGGAATCCAATTAGCGAAACCAAACCTATATAGGAAATACCTTCCCAGGGAACCTGCTTTACATAAATAAACTTACCATAAGCCCTTGTTAACGGATAAAAAATGCCTTGTGGATATGCGATAAAAGAAAAGAATCCCCAGGGATATGAAGTTCTATCATGCATTTCACCGGATAAAAGCATTAATGCCTGAAAAATGATAAACGGTAAAATAAACTGGATAAAAATATTTAATAAAATAAACTTAATATTTCCAAAAGACTTTTTATCATAAAGAAAAGCTCCTACCCAAAAACAAATTAGTAAAATGGCATAAAATCCAAAGAAATATGCGTGTGTACCTAATGACAACAATGCGACTAATCCCAGTAGTATAGATAAATAGAGTTTTCGTTTTCTGTAAAAAAGAAAAAACAGATAAATCATTAAAGGAATAAAATACAAATATGCAAGATTATAATGTCCGCCAAACCTGTCAAGTTGTGGAGACATAAAAATTATAATATTACTAACCACAATGCTATAAATTATCGGCAGATTTAATTCTCTTAAGATTAAATAGATGAACAATGCACCAAGGGCAATGGAAAACAGCATCCAAATATTAATAATTCCCACTAAATTTGACGATAAATCTATTCCTATGCTTTTCAGCAATTTAAAAGAATTAACGATTACGGGTTGTCCTCCGGTGTAAAAAACTGATTCTCCAAAGGGATAATTCATATAAGCAGTTCGCAAATAGGTAGTATCGTAATTCAAATGATAAGCCGATCCAAATGTACTTTTTAGTCCATCACCTGATGCAGAAAAATAGGTGTTGTTTGCATTTTTTAAAATTGTACCGTAAAAAATTACCAGTAAAATTGATGATAATACCACATTACCAACAACTCCAAATGATTTAATGCTTTTGATATTCACCTTAATGTAATTTGATTTATTTGTAGTTGATTTATTTACCGCAACGTTTTTTTATAAAATAATGCGGCCTTTTTTTAACTTGCATATAAGTTCTTGAAATATATTCTCCGATAATCCCTAATGCTAATAATTGAATCCCGCCTAAAAATAACACAACTGCAATTGTTGAGGCATACCCAGGTGCTATTTTTCCTAGAATCAATACTTCAATGATAACTTGTATTAAATATAAAAATGATAACACTGAAACTATTGAACCAAAAACTGTAGCAAATCTCAGAGGTCTGGTTGAGAAAGATACAACCCCTTCAATAGCATATTTACTTAAACTCCAGAAAGACCAGGAGGACTTTCCTTCTATTCGTTTGTATGAGTCAACCTCAATATATTTTACATCGTAACCTACCCAACTAAAAATACCTTTTGAAAAACGATGATATTCATCCAATTCTAATACCGAATTAACAACCTGTCGTGTCATTATTCTAAAATCCTGAGCTCCATCTACAATTTTCGTATCGCTTAATCTATTAATTAGTTTATAAAACTTTTTCGACATAAAACTTTTAAAATACGGATCACCTTTTCTTGATATTCTTTTGGTAGTTACAATATCGTAACCTTCTTCAACAACTCCTTTAACCATTTCATGAATAACTTCAGGTGGATGCTGTAAATCTGAATCCATTACAACAACTAATTCTGTTTTAGATTCCTTTAGTCCTGCTAAAATAGCCGCTTCTTTCCCAAAGTTCCTGGAAAATGATATCCCAAAAATATTATTATCCTTTTCAGCTAATTCCTGTATTTTATCATAAGTACAGTCTTTACTTCCATCATCAACAAAAATGATTTTAAACTCAATTTCTTTAAGTTCTTTTTTTAATTCCTGATAAATAAGATTAATATTATTTTCTTCGTTATATGCAGGAATTACGATTGATAAAATTTCAGACATAATTTTAAGTTTATGAATCGAAAATATAAATTATTTTCAGGATTGCTTAGTTTAACAATATTTTTAATTTATAATTGTGATAAAAACTCTTTCGATGGACATCTTTAAAAACACTAAAGATATAATTCTAAAAAACATACTCAAAGTTTTTAGATGGCTAAAACCATTCTTAAACGAATATGGAATAATACTATTAATCCTTTTTGCTGAATTTTTCCTGATTCGTATTTATGAGTTTTTTTATTTAAGCAATAACTTTCGTTTTAAACTAAGTTTTGTATTCTTCGAATTTTATGGTATTTATTATGATTTTCTCTTTATTACACTAATATCTTTAATCTTCTTTTTACCTTTTACAATATTTTTTAAAATATCGCAAAGACTATCCAGAGTTGTATTTTATTTTATCAATATAATTCTAATTCTAATTATTTTAATTTTAATAGATTATTTAAAATACACCTCTGTGCCGCTTGACCATGCTGTTTTTGCTTATCCACTAAATGAGCTTTTATATATTGCCAAGGAATCTGTCGATTTAACATTTTGGGATTTTATCAGGTATTTAATTGCTATAGTATTAGGAATATTTCTTGCATATATCATTTTTAGGAAATTAATTTTTAATAAAATATTTATTGTTAGTATCATATTTATAGTATGTGGTGTTTTTTTAACAAAGGACTTGAATCCTGCCCGTAGAAATTTTTCAAATGATATTGCCTTTAATCTTACCATTAATAAATTATCATACTTTTCAAAAAATTGTGCTAATCATCTTTTGGGCAAATCAGATATTAATGCAGTTGAGTTTAATCAAATAGTTTCAAAATTTCAAAAAGTCCATTCTGACATTCCATTTAATAACCGAAAATATCCATTGGAGCATACACCAGATACCACTGATATTCTGGGCTCATATTTTAATTTAAGTAAAGAGTCTCCAAATCTGGTTTTCATTATAATGGAAAGTCTGTCGAGTGCTTTTTGTGGTAGCAATGCATATTTAGGTAGTTTTACTCCCTTTATCGATTCTTTAATAAATAAAAGCTTGTATTGGGAAAACTTTTTAAGTACTTCTGAAAGAACATTTAATGTTATTCCTTCTATTTTCGGATCACTTCCATATGGCGAAAAAGGTTTTATGAATTTAATTCAAGCTGATTTTGCAATTAATCATTCCACACTTATTAAATGGCTAAATAATCATAATTATCAAACCAACTTTTTTTATGGCGGATGGACAGGATTTGATAATATGGAGAAATTTATGAATTACCAAAATATTGGCTTCATTTTGAAAAGTTTTGGGAATAAATACTCAAAAATTGAAAAGGATAAAAATGGCGTTTCTTGGGGCTATCCAGATAAAAAAGTATATCTGCGTTCTTTTGAAATATTAGACTCAATTCAAAAAACACCGCGACTTGATATTTATCTTACACTAAGTCTTCATCACCCTTTTCGGCCTCCAAACAATGATTATTATCGTCAACAGTTTTTAGAAAGATTGGATGAAATTGGAATGAATGAAACGCAGAAAAAAGAAGCTGAAAATTATTCCGAAATATTTTCTACTGTACTTTATACCGATGATGCGTTAAGATATTTTTTAAACCAATATAAAAAACGAGAAGATTATAAAAACACTATATTCGTTATTACAGGTGATCATCGAATAGGAAGTCAAAACGCAAAAAGTAAAATCGACATATATCATGTCCCTTTTATTATTTTCTCTCCAATGTTAAAAGAGCCAGTTCGATTTTCATCGGTATCATCTCATGCCAACATCACTCCTACATTTTATCCTTTTTTATCTAAAAATTTCAATTTTAAGATGCCAGAAAAAGCACATTGGTTGGGTAAACAAATTGATTTTGAAAAAAAATTTAGAAATACTCATATTATTCCGTTAATGAGAACAAATCGAGAAATTACTGATTATATTTCTGGTGATTATTTGTTATCAAATGGTGAGTTATTTTTATTACAAGATAACCTAAATCTTCAATTAATCGAAAATCAAGATTTACTTGACTCTTTAAAACAAGATCTTGCTAATTTTGTGATCTTAAATAATTATATTACTCAAAACAATCTTTTAATATCAGATGAATAGATTTAAAATCCCAATAATACTTGTAATTACTTTATTATTATTTTTTGGTTGCTCACAAAACAAATATGACAATGCAAACCATAAAACAAAAATCCTAGGTCATAGAGCTTACGGAATAAAAGGATATAACGATACATTAATGGATAATACTTTACCTGCAATTATTAAAGCACTTGATATTGCTGATGGCGTGGAACTGGATATTCAAATGAGCTTGGATGGAACTGTGTGGGTATATCACGACCCTCAATTTTATACTGAAGACTCCACATTAATTAGCATCCCTCAACTTATGGATGACCAGATAACACAACATTTTGAATATCTTCACCCAAACACAAAAATTAATACTTTAAACGAAATATTTAAGTATTTTGGTGAAAACCAAATAAACAAAGTAATATCATTAGATGTTAAAATCATATTTAATCCAAATTGTTTTAACAAGGGTTATGCTTCAGCCAAATATTTAAATCAGATTGCAGATATAGTAATTCAGCTGACAAAAGAATATAAAATTTCTAAACAAATTATGGTTGAAACTGAATCTGAATATTTACTTGATCGTTTTAGATATAACTCTGAAATAAACACTTATTTGCTTGGTTTCTCTAATTTTGAAAAACTGATTAAAAAAGCTTATAAAAAAGATTACACTGGAGTTTCACAAAATTATCGTGATTCATGTGTTAGTAATAAAAGTATGGAGCTTGCGCATAAAAAGGGTTTATCTATTCAACTATGGACTCCTAATTCTAAAAATGATTTAAAATCAGTTTTATCATTGCATCCCGATTTTATTCAAACAGATAATATTAATTATTTCAAAGACAGTTTATAAGAATTAAAATGACCCAAGGAAAAGAATCAAAACCACATATTGAAATTTACAAAAGACATAACAATGAAAAGCATTCGTTAATAAATTCGTTTTTATATAAACTATACCCTTATCTTGCTCAAATCTTGAAAAAATAATTCTTTAACCAGTATTTGTAAATCGGGTCAAGAAAACTTACCACATTCCCCTGTATATCAATAATTTCTTTATTCAATAAGGCTTGCTTAATTCTCAATATATTTGCTGATGTTCCTAAACGAAATTCCTGCAAAGTCTTTTTTGAACTCAGTTGTGTTGCTTCGCTTAAAATAGCCTTTAAAAAGTTTATTTGAGTATTACTCAATTCATCAGTTAAGGATTGAAAGAGAAGACTAAGCTGCATTACAAGACTTTCATGAGCAGCTATAACTATTTCGCTATTACATTCCGTTTCTGTTCTTAACCAAACTTGTTGAGCAAGTTGTTGGATATAATATGGATGGCATTCTGCAAGATTTGTAATAAAAAGAGCATTATTATTACCTATTTTCTTCCCTGTTTCAGAAAAACGTTTTTTTAAGAATGGAATCCATTCTTCTTTGTCAATTTTCTGTAAAAACCGAATGTCTCCAAACTTATAAAAAGGCATCGAAGGCGAAGCAAAAACTTCCATTAACATATGCCTTTTACTTCCATACAAGCAATATGATGTATTTTTGTGTTTTTGCCAATGCGACCGCATTTTCTTTTGCAGAGCCAAAGGGTCTTCAAATCCTGAAATATTCTGAAACTCATCAATACAAATAATGAACTTCAACTTTTTTTCTTTGGCAATATTTTCAGCTAAATTCAAAATATCATCAGGTTGTTTTTTTACTTCTTGCCAATCCAATCCCAACGAAAATTCGTTAGAGGAATCGGGGCTAAATGAAATTCGTGGAATAAAATGCCCCATAAATTTTTTAGCATTTTCCATAAGGCCTTCAATTTTCGATGAAGAAGCCCGTAAAATTTCTTGTGCCAGTAATTGATAAAACTGTTCTTCTGAACGAACATTATAAATATCAATAAAACAAAATCGTAATGATTTATCCTTTTTTTGTGCTTCTTCTGCGGCTTTAATTACTAATGACGATTTCCCCCAACGACGCGGAGAAATAAGTATCGTATTTACAAGTGATGTAAAGTTTAAAATCAGTTGATTAAGTTCTGTTTTCCTGTTGGTAAAATTCTTATCTGAAGCTATTTTCCCAAAAACAAAAGGCGTTTCCATAGGTTATATTTTACAAACAAATATAAGTTATAAATTTGCAACTTACAACTTTGTAACTTACAATCTTGTAACTTACAACTTTGTAAGCTTAAATGGTGTTATCCAAAAACTTATACTTTTGTAATGAGAAAAAACAATTTTAATTTATAATTGTGATATATATTTGTTTTTCAATTATCATTTTAAAAAAGTAATAATGACCAAAGGAAAAGAATCAAAACCACATATAGGTATTTACGGACGACGAAATAACGGGAAGAGTTCATTAATCAACCGTCTTGCGGGACAGGATGTAGCCATTGTTTCTGATTTTGCGGGAACAACGACCGATCCTGTAAAAAAGTCTTTTGAGATTACCGGCTTCGGACCGGTAATTTTAATTGATACAGCAGGAATTGATGATAAAGGTGAATTAGGAACAAAAAGAATAGAAAAAACTTTAGCTTCAATTAAAACTATCGATTTAGCAATTCTTGTTATCACAGAAAATATATTTGGGGAATTTGAAAAATCACTGATTGAAGAATTTAAGAAAACAGATACTCCTTTCTTTATCGTTCATAACAAATCTGACATTAAGCAATTAAGTGATGATTCACGCACTTCCATTGTTTCACAAACGAATGCAACAATTATCGAATTCGATACCATAAAAGCCGAGAATCTTGAAAAACTAATTCGTTTAATAAAAACAACAATTCCGGAATCAGCATATAAGACTCCATCATTAGTTGGTGACTTATTATCGTATGGCGATATTGTTTTATTAATTACACCTATTGATATTGAAGCCCCTGCTGGCAGAATGATTCTACCACAAGTACAAGCTATTCGCGATATTCTGGACAATGATGCTGTAGCTATTGTTCTAAAAGAACGTGAAGTAGATGCTTTTTTGCGTAAAACAAAAATTACTCCTGCACTTGTCATAACCGACAGCCAGATTTTTACAAAAGCCGATGCTTCTATTCCAAGAAATATTCCTTTAACAAGTTTTAGCATTGTTCTGGCAAGATATAAAGGTGAGTTTGAATATTTTTTGAAAGGCACTCCTAAAATCTCAGAATTAAAAGATGGCGATCGAGTGTTAAGCCTGGAATCATGTACTCACCATGTATCATGCGATGATATTGGCAGGGTAAAAATTCCTCGTTGGATTTCTAACTTTACAGGTAAGAAACTTGAATATGATGTAGTTGCAGGACTTGATAATTTGCCTCGTGATATAAAAGAATATGCATTAGTTGTGCAGTGCGGAGGTTGTGTTATTACCCGAAAACAATTGATAAACAGGTTACGTCCTGCCATTGATGCAGGAATACCTGTAACAAACTACGGAATGGCAATCGCATATGTACAAGGAATTTATGAACGAGCTGTGGCTCCGTTTATGAAAACCAAACAATCGGCAATGGATTATTTATAATTTTCTAATTTATGATTAATTATACTGTTACCTTAAATTAAGGAATAACCTATATTCACATACAAACAACATTTAAGGAAAAACAAACAATCCTTTTTATCGACCTTTCTGCATTATTCTACTCTTTTTTTAGTGGATGCCCCACTATTAACTCCAGCTATTTTGATTTAATTGCTTTTAGTACACTTATAAACTACAGTTATAGAATTAATTTTTAAGCCCCGAACACTTTACCTACTTTAGCTACCGGAAAAGATTGTATGTACTTTCCCCTAAAGAAATTTTAGGTTCATAAGTAGTTAAAATTATTCATAAATATTCAACATACAATCTTTTTCTTTTTTAAATAATATTCTTTCGTTGCTAGTTGTTTCAACACTTCGAAACTACCCCAAAATCGTACAAATTTGTCCGAAATAGTACATTTTTACTGCTACATTTATTAGCAACAAAAACACAACCCGCATACTGTTACATACTTACCGTGCATGGCATAAGTTTTGTTTCGCTTTGATAAAATATCTTAAAACAAATCTTAATAAAGAAATTAAAGAAATGATACAACATTTTGCAATTCCTTTCGTCTTTAATGCAATTTTCCTAATTATAAATTAATTATTTTCATGAAATCAAAACACTTATTTATTACGGCAATTTTAATTTTTATAATGTTTACTGCTGTTGCTCAAGAAAATACCACAGAGAAAAGATTTTACAATACTAAAAGAATTAGTAACGGGCCTCCTAAAATTGACGGATTAATTGACAATGACATTTGGGATATTGTTGAATGGTCAGGCGATTTTATACAACGATCACCCAATGATGGAGAAGCCCCTTCACAAGAAACAGCTTTTAAAGTTTTATACGATGATGATAATCTGTATATATTAATTCGTGCTTTTGATACCGAACCTGAAAAAATTGTCAGGCGCATGTCTCGTCGCGATGGATTTGATGGCGACTGGGTTGAAGTAAATATTGATAGTTATTTTGATAAACGTACGGCCTTCTCATTTACCGGATCCGTTTCAGGAGTGAAAGGAGACGAAATGATAAGCAACGATGGTAATAGTTGGGATTCAACCTGGGACCCGATTTGGTATCTTGAAACCAGCATTGACAGTCTTGGCTGGATAGCCGAAATGAAAATTCCATTTACTCAATTACGATTTAGCAATCACAAAGAAAACCAGATTTGGGGTTTTCAGGTAAACAGACGCTTTTTCAGAAACGAAGAAAAATCTCATTGGTCTTATTTTTCTCAGGATGCTTCAGGATGGGTTCGCCATTTTGGTGAATTACACGGGATAAAAAATATTAAACCAAAACGCCAAATTGAAATATCACCATATATTCTTGCGAAAACAGAATCTTATACAAAAGATGAAGATAATCCATTTTCTAAAGGATTTGAACCTAGTTTTGGTGCCGGAATTGATGGTAAAATTGGAATTACAAACGATTTTACTTTAGATTTTACTATAAATCCTGATTTCGGACAGGTAGAAGCTGACCCATCTGATGTTAACTTAACCGCCTTTGAAACTTATTTCCAGGAAAAACGACCTTTCTTTATTGAAGGTAGAAATATTACAAATTTCCAACTCTCGGGAGGAGGAAACTCATTTGCTCGTGATAACTTATTTTATTCAAGACGTATTGGCAGGGCTCCTCATTATTATCCAAGTTTAAACGATAATGAATATGCAGATGTGCCGGAAAATACAACTATTTTAGGTGCCCTAAAACTAACCGGCAAAACGAAAAACGGGTTATCAATCGGGATTATCGAAAGTGTAACAGCAGAAGAAAAGGCCGAGATTGATAATAACGGTGAAAGAAGAAAAGAAACTGTTGAGCCTCTAACAAATTATTTTGTTACAAGAGTTCAAAAAGACCTAAACGATAACAATACCATTATTGGAGGTATGTTTACATCAACAAATCGTTTTATAAATGATGATCATCTTGATTATTTAAATACCGATGCATACACAGGAGGCATTGATTTCACCCAATATTTAAAAGATAAAAAATACTACATAACATTAAAATATGCCATGAGTCATATTCAAGGTGACAGTACTGCAATAATATCACAACAAGAATCATCACGAAGATATTTTCAACGACCAGATAACGATTATACAACTTTTGATTCTACACTTACTTCAATGACCGGCCATGCAGGTACAATTCAGGCAGGGAAACAAGGAAGTAGTAAATGGAGATGGATGACCTGGATTACATGGAGATCGCCTGAATTTGAAACTAACGATATTGGCTTTTTACATCACTCCGATGCTATATTCCAGGTATTTTGGGCAGGATACCGATGGAGTGAACCATTTAGTATTTTTAGAAATATGAGTCTTAATTTTAATCAATGGAGTGGCTGGGATTTTGGATTAAACAACAATTTTTATGGCGGAAATGTTAACATGTGGATGCAATTCAAAAATCATTGGTCGTTTGGTGGAGGAACAAATATTGAAGGCGAAAGTACTCAAAATGATATGTTAAGAGGAGGGCCATCAATTAAATATCCCGGAAGTTTTAATTATTGGATGCATTTTGGCACAGATAGTAGAAAAAAACTACAGGTTTATGGTAATACAGGAAGCAATTGGGGATTCGAGAATTCCAGGAAGAGTTCCTGGTATGGTATTGATCTTGTTTATCGTCCTTTCGATGCATTAAAGCTGTCATTTATGCCAAGTTATTCTGTGTCAAACAGAGAATTACAATATGTAACTACAGAAGAATACAATAACGAGGACAGGTATATATTTGCTCAAATTGATCAAATTACAACCGATTTAACAGTACGAATTGATTACACCATTACACCGGAATTGACGATTCAATATTATGGATCTCCTTTTATCACTGCTGTAGATTATTCCGATCCAAAATACATAACAAATCCTAATGCCGATAAATTTGAAGATCGTTACAGTACAGACATGTCTTT
Organism: Bacteroidales bacterium; assembly: GCA_030611105.1. Taxonomy (GTDB): domain Bacteria; phylum Bacteroidota; class Bacteroidia; order Bacteroidales; family UBA12077; genus UBA12077. Next base: position 20,740 of record JAUWQL010000004.1, on the reverse strand, counting down.
TACAACTGAAGATTATGAAAACGATTACGATTTCAATTTCCGACAATTCAGATCAAATTTAGTTGTAAGATGGGAATACAGACCCGGATCATTATTGTATCTTGTATGGACTCAAAGTAAAACCGGGAGTGTTGGACAGGGAGATTTTGCCTTTTATGATGATATTGATGCTTTATTTAATATTCATCCATACAATGTTTTTCTTGTGAAACTCACGTTTAGAATTGCAAATTAGAATTTGCACATCCGACATTCCTATCCGATGATTTAACAACTCATTTTTTCAACGCGCAGGCCTGTCTGCCGACAGGTAGAAATGCGCGTTGTACTTATTTTTTCACAAACTTAACTTCAAATAAACTTGGCCAACGTTTTCCGGTTAAAAAGTACCTGTCATTTTTTTTATCGTATGCAATACCATTTAATACATTGTCTCTTTCTCCATGAAAACCATTAGGAACGATTTTTCTGCAATCGATTCGTTTTAATACTTTCCCATTTGTCAGATCAAAAGCAACAATATATTCAGTTTGATAAACATTGGCATAAACAATACCATCAATATATTCAAGCTCATTTAAATTGCGAACAGGCCCTTCATGGTCATAAACTTCGATTTTTCCAATTTCATTAAAATATTCCGGATCAAGAAAATGTATCGTTTGAGTACCATCGCTCATGATTAATTTTTCGCCATCGGTTGTAATCCCCCAGCCTTGCGTAGGATATTGCAAAGTTGTAATTAATTTAAAACTCTTTTTATCGTAAACAAATCCGGTACGAGATGTCCAGGTTAACTGAATTATTTTATCTTTAAAAGCTGTTATACCTTCCCCAAAATATTTAGCATCAAGGCTTAAAATTGAAATTAGTTCTCCGGTTTCAAATCTTACTTTTCTTAAAGATGATTCGCCTCTTGGTCCAGTGCCTTCATACATTACTCCATTATCATAAAACAAGCCTTGTGTATACGCATTTTTATCATGTGGATATGTATTTATAATTTTACATTCATATTGCTCTGGTTTAATATCTGATTTAAATCGTAATTTCAAGTAATAACTATCTATTTTATTGCTACCCGAATATGCAAATACTTTTATTTGATTAGCACCTGTATATAAATCTTTAGTTTCCCATGTATAATCTAAATTATCAGGGTTTATAACTGTTTTAGAACCATTTGATTCCACAATTAAAGAATCTATTTTCACATCTGATTCTTTCAATCCTATTTTCACTTCTATATTATCTCCTATTGTAAACATCTCGCCCGACTTAGGAGAACCAATTTCAATTACCGAAACTCGTTTTGTTACGTTCTCTGATTTTACATTAGTATCTTGTTTTACATCAGTCTTTTTTTGATGTGAGCAAGATATTTGTAATAAAAAAAGTAAAAAAAGAAAGAAATTGTAAATTGCTGATTTTGCTATTTCCATAATTTATATATTTTTTGCCACAAAGTCTCAAAGTCACGAAGTTTGCACTAAATTATTTAACAAATCTTCTGATACCATTTTTAATTAACGAAACAATTTTAATTTTTGCCAGAATGTTTTTTTCGAAACCGGAATGTTTTTCATTTGCTTTTTTACATCGTCATTGAAAAGTTCAGGGTTTAACATTTGCCAAATTTCACTCCATCCCGGAAAGCCTCCAGCATTTTTATCATCAATATAAATATCGGCCAAAATTTTCCTGCTTATAGAATCATCATAAATCTCTTCGGGATAATTTTTATTTACTGCATAAAATTCAATTCCATTCTTTTTGCAATATTCTACAGCCTCGTCCAACTCCTTGCCAGCTCTATAAGTCCACAAAATTAACTGATGGCCTTGCTCTTGCAAAGCTTTTAAAGTTTCAAATACAAATAATTTTGGTTTACCAATATCAGGATACTCATGATCTACAATCGTACCATCAAAATCTACGGCAATTATCATAGTTGATTATTTAGCTTTAAACAAAAATAGTGATATTTTTTTGGCTAATAAAAGATAAGGTATTTAAACATCTGAAGTTTTAAAAACTTCGAATGTTTTAACTTTATTTTTTCTTTTTATCAAATGAATATCTTAAAGTAAATACATTAGAATATAGTGCCAAGGATTGATCTCCAATATCAGTTAAAGCATAATCTATACTTACACCTTTAAACTGAATTCCAATTCCAAAGTTTGGCTGAAAAGTCATTGATTCTTTATTTTCAAATTCTTCTACACGCTGAAAGTTTCCAATTCCAAACCGGATAAAAGCCAACTGGTTATAATTAATTTCTATTCCAAGGTGAGGATCAATACTAATTGGATCGCCTTCAATTAGCACATGACGCTGACCATCGAAAGTAAAATCCAAATCCATCTCTACTAATCCTTTAAACTTGTTATAAATTGGAAATTCTCTCGAAACACCAAGCAATAATCTTGGCAATGTTATTTCCAACGAATTATCCGGGGCAAAATTGAATACAGAATCCTGAACTTCAATAATTAATTCATCTTCGTTAAAACTCCATGCATTAAAAGTCGAAGTTATATCACGAGCCATTGCACCAAACCTCCAGTCATTCAATTTGTACTGCAAACCCAGATCAAGTCCAAAACCCCAGGAATGAGCAAATTTTCCTATGCTTCGATAAATTATTTTAACATTAGCTCCGTAAGATAAATCCGTGATTTTAGTTTTTCGGGCATAGCTTAATAACAAAGCATAATCGGCTGCCGAAAATCGTGAAATTCTGTCATAATCAATATTTCCGTCACCATCAATTAAATCTGTGGTATTGGGTATATCATCAACACCAAATCGGATTATTGTTACTCCCAAATAACTACTGGTATCCAAAGCCATTGCACCTGCAAGGTAATCATACTTGGCAATTCCGGCAAAATACTCTGCATGCATTAAACCGGCATCAAAATCATTTTGTAACATGGTTAATCCTGCGGGGTTCCAATATCCTGAAGTTACATCGTTAACATTTGCTACTATAGCATTTGACATACTTAAAGATCTTGCTCCAACACCAATGGATAGAAACTCATTACTATACTTAGCTGTTTGGCTATAAGTAAGATTAGCTATACAAAGTAAAATTGGTATTAAAATTTTTCGCCTCATCAAGATTAATATAAATCAGGTATGCTTTAACTAATTTTCAGTCGATAAACTTAGTAATTAATAAAATATTTATCAAACTATATTTTTTAACTTATTTTTGTGAACATTATTGTTATTAATACAAAAAAGAAATATGCTAATTAAAATAAAAAAACACATTCCTAATACCATAACCTCATTAAATTTATTGTCAGGATGCATATCAATTGCCTTGGCCTTTGAGGGTTATATGCTTTTTTCAGTTTATATGATATTCTTAGCAGCTTTTTTTGATTTCATGGATGGAATGTCTGCTCGATTATTAAAAGCATATTCTATTGTTGGAAAAGAATTAGATTCATTAGCTGATATAGTAAGCTTTGGTATTGCTCCTTCAGTTATTATTTTCCATCTGATGAAAATTTCTCTGTTCAAAACAGTTCACTTACCTCCAATTGAAAATCTAACAATAACTGAAATTCTATTTTTATTAATCCCGTTTTTTGTTGCAATTCTTTCGGGAGTAAGATTAGCAAAATTCAATGTAGACGAAAGGCAAACGGAAAATTTTATTGGACTAGCCGTTCCTGCAAATGCAATATTTTTTGTATCACTCTATTTAGTTAGTATAATTACCACAAATGATCTTTTACTTACAATTTTGAAAAACAAATATGTATTATCAGTTTTAGTAATTATATTTTCTTTATTACTTGTTGCAGAATTCCCAATGTTTTCGTTAAAATTTAAAAATTTAGGTTTTCAAGGAAATAAAATTCGATATATTTTTATTGTGTTATCTGTGATTTTATTAATATCATTGCATACGATAGCCATTCCTATTATTATTATATTATATATTTTATTATCAGCTATTAACAACTGGATTTTTAACATTGATTAATTATTAACAATATGAAATTTATTGCAGAAATAAACGTAATGCCTCTAAAAGCTTTATTAGATCCTCAGGGAAAAGCTGTAACTAATAGTATGAAAAATATTGGTTTTACCGAAGTTTCGAATGTTCGAATAGGTAAACATATTACTTTGGAAATTGAAGCAGCGAGTAAAGAAATTGCAATGGAAAGAGTTAATGAAGCTTGTAATAAAATATTATCGAATCCGATTATGGAAGGATTTGATTATACTCTTAAGGAAGTAAAATAGTAAAAATTTATTTATTCTTTCTTTTTTGAAGAAGTAAGCTTCTTCATTACTTCGGTTTGTCGTTGAATAGATTCTTTGTGTACAAGTTGGAGTAAATTTTTTACAAAATCTTCTGATAGTCCTAAGCTCTTCCCTAGTTTTAATCTTGTAGACAGTATCTTCTCCCAACGACGAAGCTGTAGTATAGTAACCTCATTTTTGCTTTTATATTTACCAATTTCCTCCACTATATTCATCCTTTGAGATAATAGTTCAAGCATTTGCTGATCAATAGAATCAATTTGATTGCGCAGTGTGTCCAGGATATCAGCAAAATCTTCATCTTTTGTTGTTGCTGTTCTAAAAATCAGATTATCCAGAAGATTCCCCAGTTGTTGTGGAGTTAACTGCTGATTCATATCACTTAAAGCAAGCGTTGGATTATAATGTGTTTCTATCATTAAACCATCCATGTTCATATCAATAGCCTTTTGTGCTATTTCTGCAATGAATTCTGTATTACCTGCAATATGGCTTGGATCACATATTATTGGCAAATCATGACATATACTTTTTAGTTCAATCGGTACTTCCCATTTTGGAATATTGCGCAACGAAGTAGCTTCAAAAGGGTAAAATCCGCGATGAACAGCAGCTAATTTATTAATGCCTGCTTTGTGAAATCGCTCCAATGCCCCTACCCAAAGGTTAACATCAGGGTTAATAGGATTCTTAACCATTACCGGTTTATCATATCCTTTTAAGTGATCGGCTAACTCCTGAACAGAGAAAGGATTAGAAGTTGTTCTGGCACCAATCCAAAGTATATCAATATTGTATTTAATAGCTAAATCGACATGCTCAGGATTTGCAACTTCTACTGTTGTTAAAAGTCCTGTTTCCTTTTTTACTTGTTGCAACCATTGTAATCCTTCTTCGCCAACACCTTCAAAATTTCCCGGGCGAGTACGTGGTTTCCAAATACCCGATCGAAATACTTTCACCTTCCCCAAAGCAGCAATTTCTTTAGCGGTTTGCATAACTTGTTCTTCTGATTCTGCACTACACGGGCCTGCAATGATTAATGGTTCGTTTAAACCATCGAACCACTTATTTAGTTTTGATATACTTTTGAGTTTGGCCATTAAAATAAATAAATATAATGATAAAAGCTTTCTTTGTATTTATTATCATCATTATCACTTTTTGGACTAGGTAAATTATACCTTCTATATACTGGAGTTATGATGAATAAGCTATAATTTCCATGACCCTTCTCATAAGTATAAGTTTTAGTGGTTGTTACTAGCTCTTCTTTTTCTAAATAATCAAATTCATTGTAATTGTAATAAAACGAATAATCATATACCCATTCATTATCTACAAAGTCATAAATTGCAGATTCCATTTGTAAATTTCCTTGATACAAATATTCAAATTTCAAACTATTTATCCAATTTTCAGAATCTGTTGGGTAAGACCGATACCATTCAACCAATCTTTTATTTTCATAACTAAAAATTTCTTTATAATCAAGATATGAGTTCCCTTCATAATCTATTGTATAACTACAATATTCAATAACTAAGTTATCATCATAGCTTAGTTCATCTTTATCTCGCAATACCCAATTTTCATTATGGTAACTAAAATATTCCGCTTTTACTACATTTTTGCCTTCATATCCATAAACAACTTTATCTGTAGGTTCAAATGATTGAGAATAATAAAATAGAGTTGCTTCGATTATTTTATTATCTCTAATAATAAGTTCTTCCTTTTCTGAAATGGCTGGCCCATCAGATACCTCATAATAATGTGTGATAATAATCTTATTATCCGTGTACACAATTGAATCAAACTCCATCAATTCCCATTCCTCTTCAAATTTATACAGGTACTCTATTTTAACAATTTTTTCTTCATTATAAGTAAATAATGTTTTTTCATCTACAGCACTACTCGAGACCCTTTGCTTAATAATTTCTTTAATTCTATGTGAATTTTTCTTTATTCCTATTTCGCTCTCTTCACAAGATATTAAGGTTATAATAATTATAATAACTAAAAATAAATTGATTTTGTATTTCATAAATTAATAAGGATTGATTTAATTAAAAAAATAAAAGTAACAGTTTTTATTTGAGGAACCCAATTTAAATAAAACAACCTGCCCTTAAAATTAAGAACAGGTTTATCTTATACACTTAATAAATTTTATTTTTCTTCGTACTTTTTTACAGCAAAAGCTGAAAGCTTATAGCTTATCCAAATCAGAACCGGCCAAACAATTAACCATATTATTTCTGTTAAATACATATTCATTAGTTTAAATTTAAAAAGTTTCGAGTTCCAAGTTATTTTATATTTATTCAGTGGTTCTTAATAAATGTGAATATCTTCATTCATTTCATCTGCATCAATCTTTTTATTATTCATTAACCTCCAGGTATACCAAATATAAGCAATCACAAATGGCACCATTAAAGAAACATAGCCCATAACTTTAAGCGTATATTTACTCGATGATGCATTTTCAATGGTAAGTGAACTCTGCAAATCAAATGTTGATGGATAAAATGCTGTATTATTAAATCCTGCTAATAAAAACAAAGCTAAAACAGTCATTATTGTTCCTGCTCCGGCAACCCAAATACCTTTTGTGCAAATTGTGAATATCGATTTACCAATTCCAAGTAAAACTAGAACAACTCCTAATAAGAATATGATCAATACCAATGGCATTTGTAAAAAGTTATGCAGATACTTATAGGATTCGTATGAAACTTTTTTACTTACAGGATCATAAGCAAAACCATCGATAAACATTAACCAGATTACAAAAACTAAAAAGAATACAAGAAAAGGAATTGCATTATAAATTAACTGCTTTTTCGATCTGCTAAAGATATTCTCATCATCAATATTATTCATAAAATAAAGGATAGCAAGAACTCTGGCCAGAAAGAATATAGCTAATCCTAATGAAAGATTATGAGGATTTAACACTAACTCAAGTCCCATTGCAGCACCTTCCCATTTTGAGAAATTCATTTCATTTACCGAGAATTCGGAACCCGTAAAAAATGTTGCTACAACTATTCCCAATAAAATTGTTCCCAATACTCCGTTTATAAAAAGAAAAACCTCGTATGTTTTTGCTCCTAAAAAATTATTTGGCTTTGATCTAAATTCATACGAAACAGCCTGAATAATGAAAGCAAAAAGGATTAACATCCAAACCCAGTATGCTCCTCCAAAACTTGTGGCATAAAACAATGGAAAAGATGCAAAAAATGCTCCTCCAAATGTTACCAGAGTACTAAATGTAAATTCCCATTTTCGACCTAATGAGTTTATCAGGAGACGACGTTCCATATCTGTTTTTCCTAAAGTGTAAATCAGTGTTTGACCACCCTGAACAAATAATAAGAAAACTAATATAGCCCCTAATAGTGAGATAATTACCCACCAATATTGTTGTAATGCTAAATGTGATAAACTTTCAAACATTTTAATGTCCTCCTTCTTTAGGTCCGATTTTTATTTGCTTAAACATAATCTTCAGCTCAGCAATTAGTAATGCTGTAAACACCAAAGTAAACAACCAAAAAGTTATTTGAACAGCACTTGCATCAATCTGTGAAACTGAAGCAACAGTAGGCAAAAGATCCTGAATGGTCCATGGCTGACGACCAACCTCTGCAACAATCCACCCTGATAATGAAGCAATAAAAGCCAGAGGAACAGTAATTATTGCCAAACGTAAAAGCCATCTTTTCCCTATCAGTTTATCTTTTAAAATAAAAAATAATACGAGTGCAAAGAGCAGAATAAACCAAAATCCCAGAGCAACCATTATGTGAAAACTATAAAATGTTATCGGAACATTAGGAATAATACTCTTAGGATCATTTAAAAATCCATATCCAAAATATTTAAAGTTTTCTCTGAAAATTTTTAAATATTCTTCTTGTTTAACCACATCTTCTGATTCTTTAGCTTTCTTATAATCAGATAATGCATTAATTGCCAATTTACCCTTCTCAATTTTTTCCAGAGCGGATAATGCAATCTGAGTTTCTCCGTTTTTATCTTCGTATTCGAATCCTCCTTCAACTATATCTTTTACACCGGGCACAAATGCATCTGCATTTCTGTAACCAAGAAATGAAAGAAGTTTTGGAATCTCAAACTTAAAAACATAATCGTCTTTTCCATCATTAATTTCTTTTCCCGGAGTTGGCATACCAAGCAGAATAAGACCGGCTCCTTCAGATCCTTCATATAATCCTTCCATAGCAGCAAGTTTCATCGGTTGTTTTTGGGCAACCTGGTAAGCAGAACCGTCGCCGGTATAAATAAGAAACATGCTACTTACTAAACCAAAAATAGTAGCTATTATGATACTTCGTTTAGCTAATAATTGCTCTCTTCCTTTTAATAAAAACCTGGCACTAACACCAATAACAAAAACCGATGCTAATACATAAGAAGAAGTAATGGTATGTAAAAACTTGTTTATTCCTATCGGAGATAAAAACACCTCCCAGAAGTCAAGCATTTCGTTTCGGGCTGTATCAGGATTAAAATGCATCCCTACAGGATATTGCATCCATCCATTAGCAATTAAAATCCATAATGCAGATAAATTAGACCCTATAGCTACCAACCAGGTTGAGAGTAAATGAAATTTCTTACTTACTTTGTTCCAGCCAAAAAACATGATGGCAATAAAAGTAGATTCCATAAAAAATGCCATAATACCCTCTATTGCCAAAGGAGCTCCGAAAATATCCCCAACAAACCAGGAATAATTAGACCAGTTAGTTCCAAATTCAAACTCGAGAATAATACCTGTTGAAACACCAATGGCAAAGTTAATACCAAACAGTGTCATCCAGAACTTCGTTATTTTTTTCCATTCCGGATCACCTGTTTTAACATACAGAGTTTCCATAAAGGCTATAATAAATGTAATCCCCAAAGTAAGCGGAACAAATAGCCAATGATACAGTGCTGTAAGTGCAAATTGCGCCCTCGACCAATTGACCAGGGCTAAATCAAGATGTTCAATCATTGTTTGTATTTTTAGGGTTAGGGCTTGTAAAGAAATAAACTGAACATCTTCACTTATTCTTTTGCACTATAACTGCGTTGTAAAAGTTATTAAATAAACTGTGGCTATTCGCAACTTTTACGCCTTGTTATAGCACAAAATAACTTTATGAATTTTGTCCACTTTATTTCTTTACAAGCCCTTAGTTAATTGCTCAATTACATAATTCCCTTTTTCTTCTTCAGTATCAAACTTATTATTTAAGAAATCTTTAAAAAAGAATATCTTTAAAATGGCAAACATGATAAAAAGTTTTATTATGATAATAAACCAAAGCCTTTTACCAACTGTCATATTTTTAAAACCTTCGTAATAAAATAGAAATATTCTTTTAAAGATGTTTCCTTTTTTCATTAAATGAGATTTATTAACCAAAGATAATGAAAATTTAAAAAAAGTAATACGGTACGCATTTCCCAATATCAAGCCATTTTAAACTACAAATAGTCGTATAAGCATGTATGACAACAATTTGTCATATTGCTGTATAAATAGTATAATGATTAAATTAATTTGGGTGATTATCTGTACAAATGCAGAAATCCGTTTTGATCAAGGACCGCAGGATCATCAGATTTTAAGATGTAGAAATATACTCCTTCGCTTAGTTCTGATCCTGATGAATTTCTTCCATCCCAAATAATTATCGGAGCTCTTGCACTATAAACCAATGTACCTGTACGACTATAAATTGAAATATCGAGTGGAACAATGCCGTTTGAATTTACCACAAAAAGATCATTTTCACCATCTCCATTAGGAGTAAAAACATTAGGGACTCTAATTAAATCACGAATCTCAAATGATTTAGTTTCTATGAAAGTTTTTCCTGAAGCGTCCTCATAAACAGAGAGAGTAAAAGAATATACTCCTGGTCCATCAAACTCATAAGTTACTAATGGTATTTCATCTACATTTGGATTCTTTGTTCCTCCCCAATCAAATGTGTATGCGCCATTAACAGTATCTGCAATTTGAAAGTCTGTGAAAGTGGTATCGCCTGAGACTACATTAACTTTTTGAGCTTGACATCTAATTCTATATGTTGCTACATCCGGTACAAACCGGAAAGTAATTGTATCAACCTGAGCAAATGCACTATTTGCAATTAAGAAAAATATGAAGTAAATAAAAACTTTAATTCTACCCATTAATTTACATTTAGACACGTAAATATATAAAATACCACTTTATTATCTTAAAATTTTTCGGTTAATTTTTTAACCACCTTTAAATTATTGAAAAATTCCTTTGCTATAACCCTTAAAATCGTGTAGCTTGGGATAGCAAGTATCATACCTGTTATTCCGAATAAACTTCCGGCCATTATTATTACTAAAAATATCTCTAAAGGATGAGCATTAACACTACTCGAATATATAAACGGCTGAAAAACAACATTATCAATCACCTGAACAATAATAAAAACGATGCTCATATAACCTAATAAAGGTAATAATTCTGAGTAAAATGCTAAGTCAATATTTGTAGCTAAACCCAGCACTAATCCAAGTATTGCGCCTATTACCGGACCTAAATACGGTATTATATTAAAAAGCCCAACAACAAGACCAATTACCAAAGCATCCGAGAAATCAATCCCGACAATTGTTAATCCAATGGATACCAGTGTAATAATACCGCTGATTTGTACAATTATTCCAATAAAATACCTTGTTAATAACTTTTTCACAGACATTAAAATATGCTCTGCTTTTTCAAGATATTTATCAGGCACAAATAATAATATTCCATCATTTAACAAACCTCTATCTTTTAAAAAGAAAAATGTAATAAATGAAATAGCAAATGCTGCAATAAATATATTTCCCAAAATACCAGCGATAGAACCAAAAAAGTTTGATAAAACCGAAACGTTTAAAACGGACATAACTTTCTCTGTTAAATACTGATCCATCGACTGATTATTGTTTGAATTTAAATTGTATTTAACAAATAAAGCTTCTGTTTTATCTATTGGCCCCTGCAAATTACTCATAACGGACTCCGCATCAATACCAGAAAGTTCGCTTGCCTGATTCGCAATTAAAGGAATAAATACCCTGAAAAATACGAGGATTAAAGTCCAAAAAAGAACTACTGTTAATAATGCAGAAATAGCATTGGGAATTTTTAGTTTTTTGTAATGTAATTTATTTAAAAATGAAACTATTGGTCGTCCAATTAATGTAAATACCGAAGAAATAAGAATATATGCAACTATTGATTTAAAATACCATAAAATAAAGCCGGCAATGCCAACTCCAATAGCAATAAACAAATAGCGTAAATTCCTGTTCATTATTAAACTTTACTTAAAATTTCATATCTAATGCTTTGATCAGATTTTAAATCTGAACTAAAATAAGTTTTTTTCAGCGATAATAAAATATTGTTGGAAATATAAATCGGGGAAAGAATAATAAATCATGTTTCAATCACATTTAGGGGAGTACGCTGCTTTACTAACAGCCGTATTCTGGACAATAACAGCCATAGCTTTTGAATCGGCAGGGAAAAAGGTAGGATCATTATCGACAAACCTTTTAAGATTGTTTATAGCTTTCATTTTTATTGGCATTTACAGTCAGGTAACCCGTGGCTCATTTATACCATTTGATGCTTCGGCTCATAATTGGATATGGTTGTCACTATCCGGTTTTGTAGGATTTGTAATTGGAGATCTTTTATTATTTGAAGCGTACGTTGTAATTGGATCTCGCATTTCCATGTTAATCATGTCACTTACACCTCCAATTACAGCCTTTTTTGGATGGCTTTTAATGGGAGAAACCCTAACACCTCAAAATTTACTGGGAATGTTTTTAACCATTATGGGAATTATGATTGTGGTCCTGGATAGAAAATCTAAAACTCAAAATGAAGAAAAGAATCCTGCCTATTCGGCAGACAGGGCAGGTGGAAAGAGAAATAAAATTAAACTTTCATATCCGGTTTTAGGTATTCTACTTGCTTTTGGGGGTGCTGTCGGACAAGGAGCGGGATTAGTTTTGAGTAAATACGGAATGCAGGATTTTGATCCTTTTGCAGCAACACAAATTAGAGTAATTACCGGATTCGTTGGTTTTGCAATAATATTTGTTTTTATGAAACGATGGAAAAAAGTTATTGAAGCCATGAAGAATCGGGATGCAATGACGCGACTGAGCATAGGTGCTTTTTTTGGACCATTCCTTGGAGTATCTTTTTCGTTGCTTTCGGTAAAACACATTACAACAGGAGTTGCATCAACCATAATGGCTATTGTTCCAGTTCTAATTATACCTCCGGCCCTTGTCTTTTTTAAAGAAAAAATTACTTTGAAAGAAGTAATAGGATCAATTATAGCAGTGGGCGGTGTTGCATTGTTCTTTATATAGATATTTCTTCGTATTTTAGCTAAATATGAAAAAATATTTTACAATTATTTTAATTATTAGCCTGTTTGGATGCTCTTCTCAAAAGTCAACTATTGAATATAAATCTATAAGTCAAAAAGAGTTTTTGGAAAATCCTTTTGGTTTTAAAGAAAGCATAGAGAATTTCTCCAATCTTTCCAGACCTAAATTTAATACGCAAAAATTATTACGAAAAAACAAGCACTATCCTGAAAAAACAGATACCATCTATCAGTTTACTTATAAAAATTCGGAAATTTTCTTTTATAAAACTCACCTGGGACAAGAATTTTTACTTGCCGGAAAAGTTGTAAACAAACAAATAGTATTAAAGAATGGTATTCGGGTAGGAATAACTAAAGATGAATTCACAAGTAGATTCTCAGATAATCTAAAATTTAAGTCAGACAGCCTGCAAATGATAGGCGAAGGAACAAAATACACTTTCATTTTCGATAAGGAAAAACTCTACCGTATTAATATTGATAATTATTTTGATTAAAATGTAGCAACAACTGTTTGGGTTCCTTTGGTTTTTTGACCTAACTGAACATTAATTTTTGCATCAAGCGGTAAGAAAACATCAACACGCGATCCGAAACGGATAAACCCTAATTCTGAATTTTGTTTTACTTCGATTCCTTCTTTGGCATAAGAAATAATTCGTCGGGCAAGAATTCCGGCAATCTGTCTTACAAGAATTTGTCTTTTGTTTTTATCTTCTAACACAACTGTAGTACACTCATTTTCTGCTGAAGATTTTGGTAAGCGGGCAACTAAAAACTTGCCAGGGTGATATTTGAAGTATTTTATAATTCCTGCTACAGGAAACCAGTTTATGTGAATATTCCAAACCGACATAAATATTGATACTTGTATTCGTTTATCTTTAAAATACTCATCTTCAGTGGTTTCTTCTATCACCATAACAGTACCATCGGCAGGAGCATAAATAGTATTGTCATCTGTAATTAATGGTCTGTTTGGCTTACGGAAAAAACGAACAATAAATAAAAAAAATAAAAAGGATACTACACCTATCGCCCATGTTAACATTAGATAACTTGATAAAAAATACACTAGTAGATTACTAGCCACTAACACAATAAAAACCAGAGCAACTATTGGCCGTCCTTCTTTATGTATAGTCATTTTAAAAAATATTAAGGGTTACTGTATGAGCTGCAAATATACATAAAATAGCGGCAAGGTGAACAACACGGCATCAAATCTATCTAAAACACCTCCATGTCCCGGTAAGATATTTCCGGAATCTTTTTCATCAATATTTCTTTTGAAAGATGATTCGACTAAATCGCCATAAGTACCAAAAACTGAAATTATTACTGATAATACGGCCCAATGAAGAAAGCTCAATTCAGTATAAAAAATTGATATTACATAAGCTACACCTAAACTGGACAATGTTCCACCAATAAAACCTTCCCATGATTTTTTAGGAGAAATTCTTTCGAACAAACGATGTTTACCAAATGACACTCCAAAAACATAAGCTAAAGTATCAAAGGCCCATGTTAAAAAGAAAAAGCCAAGTAATAGATGTGAATTGTAATTTATTTCATCTGAAAACACAATGTAAATTGCAAAAGAAAATGGTATTGCGATATACAAAACACCTAATAAAGTAAACCCAATATTTAAAAAAACATATTCTGACTTACGATAGAGTTCAATTATAAAAACACTTATTACTATCGGAATTATTGCTAAGAATACCTGAGCACTTATCAAATCATTTACAAAAAAATAATTGGCAGCAAAAACTGTTGTGCCAATTACTATTCCGTAAACTTTTAAAGGATTAAACTTTTTCTTTTCGGCTAATGTATAAAACTCATACAGTGCACCAATTATTATTAATTCGAATAATATAAAAAAGCTTATTTTCCCGAATGTTATTGCACCTACTACTACTATTAAAAGTATTATTCCGGTTATGGTGCGTTGAACTAAATTACTCAATTCTATAAATTTTATTCAAAATTCTACTTACCCTTTTTGCTTACAGGGTTTTTAGCTTTTGTTTTTCTTCCTGACGGACCTGCCTTGTCGCCTGCCTGCCGGCGAGGCAAGGCAGACTGGCGGGCAGATTTATTATTTTTCTTTTTCTCTTCAAGCTCCTTTCTTACTTCGGCTTCCTTCTCATGTTGAGTTTTCCATGGACGTTTACCAAAAATCTTTTCAAGGTCTTCGGCGAAAATAACTTCTTTTTCTAAAAGGATTTCTGCAAGTTTAGTTAAGCCATCTTTGTGTTTTTTTAAGATTTCAAAAGAACGCTTATAAGCTTCTTCAATCAAATTCTTAACTTCTTTATCAATAAGTTCAGCAGTTTTTTCGCTATAAGGCTTTGTAAATGTCATATCAGTTTGACCGGAAGAATCGTAAAAACTCACATGCCCCACTTTTTCACTCATTCCAAAATACGCAATCATAGCATAAGCCTGCTTGGTTATTTTTTCCAGATCATTCATTGCTCCTGTCGATATTTTCCCAAACATCAACTCTTCTGAAACTCTTCCGCCAAGGGCAGCACACATTTCGTCCAATAACTGATCACGTGTTGTAATTTGTCTTTCTTCGGGTAAATACCAGGCAGCACCCAATGAACGTCCGCGAGGAATAATAGTTACTTTTACCAGAGGATGAGCATGCTCTAACAGCCAACTTACAGTGGCATGGCCTGCTTCGTGAAATGCAATGGTTCGTTTTTCTTCTTTAGTAATAATTTTGGTTTTGCGCTCCATGCCACCAACTATCCTGTCAACTGCATCAAGAAAATCCTGGCGCTCAACAGTCTTCTTTTCCTTACGGGCTGCTATTAATGCCGATTCGTTACAAACATTAGCAATATCAGCACCCGAAAATCCCGGTGTTTGTTTTGCCAGAAAATCAATATCAAGGTTTTTTTCCATTTTAATTGGTTTTAAATGTACCTTGAAAATATCTCTTCGTTCGTTAATATCCGGTAACTCAAGATGTATTTGACGGTCGAAACGGCCTGCTCTCATTAAAGCTTTATCAAGAATATCAGCACGATTTGTAGCAGCCATAATTATTACACCAACATTATTGCTAAAACCATCCATTTCGGTCAATAACTGGTTTAAAGTATTTTCACGTTCATCGTTAGCACCAAAATTTGGATTTCTTCCACGAGCCCGACCAATAGCATCAATCTCATCAATAAAAATGATACATGGAGCTTTTTCTTTTGCTTGCTTAAATAAATCGCGAACACGCGAAGCCCCAACTCCAACAAACATTTCAACAAAATCGGAACCCGACATTGAAAAGAAAGGAACATTAGCTTCGCCGGCAACAGCTTTTGCCATTAATGTTTTACCTGTTCCAGGAGGGCCAACCAGAAGAACTCCTTTTGGAATCTTAGCTCCAAGATCTGTGTATTTTTTTGGTGTTTTTAAAAAATCAACTATTTCGCGAACTTCAACTTTGGCCTCTTCTAAACCAGCCACATCCTTAAAGTCGACTTTTATATCGCTTTCTTTATCAAAAAGCTGAGCTTTTGATTTGCCAACACTAAATATATTACCTCCACCGGGGCCACCGCCACCTTTCGACATTCTTCTAAAAATAAAAAGCCATATAGCCAAAATAATAAATATTGGAAGTAACCATCCAATAATATCACGCATATAATTAGGTTGCGATTTATAACTAATTTCTATATACTCCCCTCTTAAATAATCCTCCTGAGCTTCGCTTATCCATCGCTCAAAATATTCCATTGAACCAATGGTGAAGAAAAAATGTGGTCCATCTTCAGAAGTACGAGCAAACTTATTTTCAAGTAAGTCCTTATACCTTGCATCGGTTAATCGATCTTTTTTAATATAAATATTCGCTCTTTCTTTATTAACAACTACAATTTTTGCAACGTCTCCGTTTTTAAGCATATTACGCTCAAACTCCTGCATTGAAATTTCAGTTGGTTTTGGCGTAAAACTTAAAAGTTGTAATCCAATAAAGACTACTGCTATTAATCCATAAATCCAGTAAACATTAAATTTTGGTTTTGGTTTATCTGAACCTGGCCTATTAATTGGCTTTTTGCTATTTTGTTTATTATCAACCATTATTAAAATTCTCCATTATTTTTGGTGTCATCATACCGGGTAAGTTTTGCATCAGCCCACAGTTCTTCTAAGTTATATAAGTCTCTGTATTCTTTTTGGAATATATGAACTACAACATCGCTATAATCAAGCAATACCCATGTTGCATTGTTCAGACCTTCTTTATGCCAAACTTTTTCGCCTGTTTCTTCTCGTACTGTTTCTATAACTGAATCTGCCAAAGCTTCAACCTGAGTGTTTGAATCACCATGACAAATTATAAAATATTTACAAACTGAATTTTCTATTTTTGTTAAATTTAAACTTATAGGATCCTTCCCCTTTTTCTTTAATATACCTTCAATCGCTGCGCTAACTATTTCTTTTGTATTTAATTTAAGCTTATTTTTTTGTTTAACCATTCAATCAATTTTTTGGCAAAGGTAATAAAATTACCATTTATTTTTAAAACTCTGTTTATCTTCCGATTATTGTTTCCAAATTTTATGTCTGAAAGTCTTCACTAATCAAAAATCATTCCTTTTAAACAGTTATAAGTAATGATTTGTTTAGACGGTAAAATTGTCATTTTTTTAGGATTTATTAAACCATTTTTAAAGAAATTGTCATGATTTTTTAACTTTTGTCATATTTCAAGATAACTTTACCAAAAAATAGAAATGGAAAGCTGGCAAAAAATAATTAAACTCAATACGGTAGATTCGACCAATAATTATTTTTCTGATCTTTTAAAAAAATCAAAATATCCCGAAGGATCAATAATTTCTACTTTATTTCAAAGTTCGGGAAAAGGACTGGAAAATAATACCTGGGAAAGTGAAAAAGGAAAGAACCTTTTATTTAGTCTTGTATTATATCCTGATTTTTTACCAGTTGAAAAAAACTTTCTTTTATCAAAAGTAGTATCATTAGGTATTGTTAATTATATGCGGGCAAAAACAAATTACATTAAAATTAAATGGCCAAATGATATATATTACCAAAATAAAAAACTTGCCGGAATCTTAATTGAAAATATTATTAAAGGATCGAATATAAATCAAAGTATTATTGGCATTGGGTTAAATCTTAACCAGACACTATTTTTAAGTGATGCTCCTAATCCTGTTTCGTTAAATCAAATTACTAAAAAGACTTATTCTATTGATCAGGAAATTGTTAAAATAAGGAGTAATATCCGTTTCTTTTATGATAAACTTAAAGCCGGAAAATTTGAAGAAATTAATAAAGAATATATAAAATGCCTTTACAGGTATAATGAATTTTATAACTACTCAAGTAATAATAAAATATTTAAAGCCAAAATAACCGGGATTAATGAGTTTGGGCATCTGCAAATTTTAACTGAAGACCAGGAGAAAAAGGAGTTTGATTTTAAAGAAATTGAATTTGTAATTTAGAATGACAAACAGACAGGTTAACCTGCCTGTTAAAAAAACTAAACTCATTTCTTTATTGGTTTTTGTTTGTAATTATTCTATGATTTGATTCAATATCTTTTATTCTGGCTTGTTTAATTTCGGCATTTTGGGCAAATTGTTTCCAATTGCTTACTACTTCAACAATATTTGATATAATAGATTTCCGGTTTCTAATATTGTTTTCTTTCCCAACTTTAAGAAGATCATCAATAGTAAATTCATCTCTTTTCCCGCTTACAGATAATTGGTGTTTATTAGTCCATGTTCCACCCGGATTATGGCTATATGTAAGATCATAGGCGGGAGATAGTGACCATGTTCCGGTTTTATCCATTAAAAAGGAGATGTTTTTCACATGGTCGTCCTGGTTACGGGCAACAATATTAAAAACCATGCGCCTGAATTGTTGCTCAATGCTTTTATAGGGCAAACGTAACTGTCGAAGGACAGTAAACACTTGTTCGTACGAGTACATATTAGCTTGTTTATAATCCATTCCTGTTAACCCGGATAAAGTTTGTAAATGGACTTTCCCTCCCTCATCTGTACGGTCAAATCTTTTTGTAATAAAATGCGCCCTGTTATGTTCATGAAGTAATTTAGAAAATGACATTTCAATACCACATTTTTTGGCCATATTATAATATGCATATTCAATTTTTCCATATCCTTTTGGATCGCCTAATTGCTTATCAGAAACCCCGTCTAATTTTAATAACCAATAACTATGGTTTTCATCATGGATAATATCGCCCGGTTTATAAATTTTGTTTTTTTCATCGAAAGCTAATATAACTTTTGCCCTTGCCCCGCCTGCCGAAGTTCCTATTCTTAATATTTTGGATAAAGCTTCCGAGTCAAGGGAGTGGAATTCAGCACTATTTTTAGATGCAAGAACTTTATTGGCAATATTAACCAATTCTTCCAGGTTAATATCACTGGTATATTCCTCAGATTTATCCAAAATCGGCTCATATTCTAAAGCTCCCATACCCCGTTTCCCAACATACCCTAACCGCTCTGTGGGCAATAAATCATCAATTGTTTTACCTTGCTGTGAGAGCCATGTGTTCATAATATGGTTTCCGAAATCGTCGGGCAAAGAATCAGCTATCATAGGAGGCAAACCTTTAAAGGTTTCGAAGTTAAGAGCAGGAAAATCATATATAACGCCTTCTTTCACAGGCATAAGAAAGGGGGATACTTCAAGCTCTTTATCAACAAACGAACTATCATATTCAAAAACTCCTATATTTCTATTCTTATCCCAATAGACTATTCCAACCAGGTTATTCCATATTTTAACTTTTGCTATCATTTTTTCCTTTTAGAAGCCCGTTTACGTTTTTTTTCTTCCAGTTTAAGCATTTCTACGGGGCTTATTCCAGGTGGCTTAATGGCTTGCTCCAGATTTTCCAGTTTATTTAAAGCTCTTAAAATTCTAAGCAGGCTAATTAATGTAATAGGTTTACCATTTTCTATCCTGCTTATCTCATCCGGTCTTTTTCCAATAATATCACCCAATTCTTTTTGAGACATATTATTGTTTAAACGGATAGATTTTAATCTTTTGCCTAATTCTTCAAGAATTTGCTGTTCCGTTAAGCTGTACCATGGATGAAAGTTTATCATATCTTAAATTTTATTGTGTAAATATACAACATATTTGGCATATCATCAATAAATTGTGTAAAAACACATATTATCTTTTAATAAAGAATAGCTGTTATTTAATATATTGTGGATTTATAAAAATTATCTTTAAAATTTATCCCTTTTTTATGCTTGGAATAATAGGAGTTTGGAATTTAGAAGATTATTCTTCTTTTACCTTCTCGTTAAAGAAAACCACAACTTGATCGACCATTGCATCAATTCCTTTTTGAAGATGTTTGCCTACCATCATTTTCATCATTGGATTTAAATTGGCATCTATGGTAAACCTGATTGCTGTTGTATTTTCGGAATTTTCAATCGGTTTTAATTGAACCCAGAAGAAAAAACTAAAAGGTGATTTTCCATCACTTGTAATCTTAATTAGTTTATGTGGTTCTTTTTCTATAATTTTTAATCCGGCCTGTCCAACTCCCTCAATATTAAACCTGCAAGTGTCTTCAGTAGCTTCAAAATCTTTTACTTTATCAGAAGGTATCACTGATTTTAAGTTATTGAAATCTGTAAGAAAATTATAAATCAGTTCATCCGATTTATTAATATTACCAATCTTGCTTGTGTATTTATTCATAATAGTTTTGAGTTCTGAGTTTTGAGTTTTGAGTTCTGAGTTAAAGTTTGTCAATGCCTAAATAAGGTTGACCACTTTTACTTTCTTATTAACTTTATTTATATTCAATTCTTGAGCGATATTAGAACCCGAAGTTTGTTGTTCGTTACAAATATAAAAATTTTCAAATTTAACAGGTGTTTTTCTTT
>JAUWQL010000068.1 GCA_030611105.1 Bacteroidales bacterium | reverse complement strand
AAAGCTAATGAATATAAGCCTTTTGAAAGGTTTCAGCCTCCTTTTTGTCTATTAAGCCGGCATTTTGAATAATAAACGGTATTATATTCCCACAATAGTTTTAATTAAACGCGTTAGAAATTTTTTCTAATTGTTTAATATCCAAAATTTTGATTTTTCTTCCGTTCAAATCAATTAACTTATCATGTTTAAATTCCGATAAAAGTCTGATAACCGATTCTGTTGCAGTACCAACAATATTAGCAAGTTCTTCGCGTGTTAAAGAGATTTGTAATACACCATCTTCACTTAATTCAAATATTTCCATTAATTTAAGTAAAATTTCGGCCAAGCGTTCACGAACAGTTTTTTGAGCAATATCAGTAATAAATGCATTTGCCTCACCAAGCTCTTTACAGGTTTGTTGCATTATTGCCATTGAAAAATTGCCATTGGTTTTTACAAGGTTAATAAGGGTTTCGCCAGGAACAAAACAAAGCGTTGCATCTTCAATAACCTTAGCAGAAGAACAGGCAAGTTCGTTACTCAGAATAGAACGATATCCGATAATTCCTCCTTTTTTTGCAAAAGCAATTATTTGTTCACGACCATCAATACCCGTTTTGAAAATTTTTATTATACCGGAATTTATACAATAAAAACCATTAGTTCTACTGCCTTCGTGATATATTACATTACCACGTTTATAAGTATTACATACTTTTTCTTTTTCAACAGTAGCATGTTCTTCAGGTGTAAGATGCTTAAATATTGAATTATAATTCTGTAAGCAATTATCACAAGGCGGTATTTGATCCCGATTTTTCATTGTTTAATAAATTCTTACCTGTTTAAATACTTAGCAGTCAAATATAAATGTTTAAAAAATATAATATTTATATAATTAGAACACAAACTTAAGTTTTTTGTTTTACAAATTAGAATTTACGATATAGATTTTAAAATTATATTTGTACAAAATTAAATATTAAACTATATAGAAATATGAAAACATCGTTAAGTATTGATTGGATTGATGGAATGGCTTTTGAAAGCGAAATAAATGGCCATAAAATAATAATTGATGCCGTTGAAGCTGTTGGTGGTAATAACAGAGGTCCAAGGCCAAAGCCGCTTATGTTATTATCGCTTGCCGGATGCACTGGAATGGATGTGGTGTCTATTCTTAAAAAGATGAGAGTTGAACTTGATAACTTTAGTGTTGAAGTAGAAGCAAATCAGACAGAGGAACACCCAAAACATTTTGATGAGATGAAAGTTATTTACAAATTTTGGGGTAAGGATTTACCAATGGAAAAACTTCAAAAAGCAGTGAATTTATCAGAAGAAAGATATTGTGGTGTTAGTGCTGTTTACAAAAAATCTGTAAAAATGAGTAATGAAATTCAGATAAATCCGGAAAAGTAAATATAGCGCAATCTTTAAGGAATAAATCTTTTGAAATAACCCGTTATTACTTCAAGTTTTCTTCCTCAAATCTCACACTCTATTTGCTTTCTGTAAATTAATTCTTATACCGAACTCAGGTTAATAATGTAGGCCTTAAGGTTTTTTATAAACTTTAAGGCCTTATTTTTACTAAAGTACAGATTTAAATTGATCTAAAAACCGCACATCGTTTTCAAAATAAAGGCGAAGATCCTTAATTCCGTATTTAAGCATTGTTATTCGCTCAATTCCCATTCCAAATGCAAAACCGGTATATTTTTTACTATCTATTCCACAGCTGTCCAGTACATTAGGATCGACCATCCCACAACCTAAAATTTCTAACCAACCGGTATACTTACAAACATTACAACCCTTTCCTCCACAAATATTACAAGCCACATCCATTTCTGCCGAAGGTTCTGTAAAAGGGAAATAAGATGGTCTTAAACGAATCTCGGTTTTTTCACCGAACATTTCTTTAGCGAAATAAAGTAAAGTTTGTTTTAAATCAGCGAAAGAAACATTTTCGTCAATATATAAACCTTCAACCTGATGGAAGATACAATGAGCACGTGCACTAATTGCTTCATTTCTGAAAACACGTCCCGGTGAAATAGTGCGGATAGGCGGGTGTGTATTTTCCATAATTCTAACCTGTACCGAGGATGTATGAGTGCGTAATAATATATCAGGATTTTTTTCGATAAAGAAAGTATCCTGCATATCGCGGGCAGGATGTTCTTCAGGAAAATTTAGTGCTGAGAATACATGCCAATCGTCTTCAATTTCGGGGCCTTCGGAAATGGTAAAACCTAATCGTTTAAAAATATCAATAATTTCATTTCTTACAATAGAAATTGGGTGACGTGTTCCTTGTTTTAAAGGATCGCCAGGCAAGCTCATATCTATATCTGAATTATCTTCGGATTTATCTCCCAGATTTTCTTTTAATGAATTTATTTTTTCCTGTATAGAAACTTTAAGCTCATTTAATTTCTGTCCTACATCCTTTTTGTTTTCACGTGGAACGTTTTTAAATTCCGAGAAAAGATCGTTTATTATTCCTTTTTTTCCCATAAACTGAATACGAAATGTTTCAATTTCGTCCAGGGACGTTGCTACAAATTCTTTCGCTTCTTCTAAATAATTATTAATCTTTTCTATCATAATTTTTTAATTCTTATTTTAATATCTTTAACAGGCCTGTCGTTTTCATCAGTTGTAACTGCAGCAATTTTATCAATTATTTCCAAACCCTTAACCACTTCACCGAAAACTGTATATGCATTATCTAAATGCGGTGTACCACCTATTGTCTGATAAACTTTTAATTTGTTTTTGGGTATTTTATAATAACCTTCTGCTTTAAATTCTTCTTCTGCCTTTTTCCGGGCTTCAGGAAGAATAATCTGATAATCAATCATTCCACCCGTATTATAAGCTTCATTTTTAGCTTCATCTATATTTTTAGTTATAAGTTTATTTAATCGTGATGCATTTATCCGGTCCTCAACTTTTTTCACATCTTCATCGGTAAGTACTTTACCTTGTACAATGTAAAACTGCGATCCGGCAGAACGCATTTCAGGGTTAACGTCATCACCTTCGCGTGCTGCAGCAATAACTCCTTTTTTATGAAAAATTGCATCAACAAATTCAGCAGGAATTGTATAACCGGGTCCTCCTTCACCAAGCATTTTTCCTGGTTCCGCATTTCGCGAGTTAGGATCACCACCCTGAATCATAAATCCGTCAATTACTCTGTGAAAAAGTAAATCATCGAAATATCCTTGCTCAATTAGTTTTATAAAATTTGCTTTATGTAATGGTGTGGCATCATATAATTTGAAAACCATATCACCATATTCAGTTTCAATCTTATAAAGCTGATCTTTTGTTTTCTTTTTAGATTTATCAATATGGCAGGAAAAAACAAAGAGAGAAATAATTACTGACAAAAAAACGATTTTTTTCATGACTCATGTCTGTTTTAATTTAAACAACAAAAATAGAAACAAATACGAATTAAATAGAACACTCTTTAATTTATTTGATATTAGTATCCTGTTAATATATATAATTATAAATATTATGATAATAAGAATAAGAAGTTTTACTTTGTAATTAGTATAAATTAAATGATTAAATAAGAATTGAATCAGATTAAAAAACTTGCCGGACAAACCGTTATTTATGGTTTAAGTAATATGCTGGGACGATTTTTAAATTACCTTTTAGTTCCGCTACACACAATAGTTTTAGGTAAATTCTTTTTTGGGAAATTAACTTATATTTATAGTAGTACTGCAATTGTATTGGTATTATTAACCTATGGATTGGAAACGGGCTTCTTTCGTTTTGCCAGCAAAAAGGAAGAAGATTATAATAAGGTATTAGGAACAAGTTTATATTCCATTGTTTTTACCACATCAATTTTTGTTTTATTATCTCTTGTATTTAAAAACTTATGGCAGGGATATTTCGAAGTAAATAATTACCGAATTGTACTATACTTTGTTCTTATAATTGCTTTCGATGTTTTAAATGCCATTCCATTTGCCAAACTTCGCATTGATGAACGTCCTGTAAAGTTTGTAATCATTAAATTTGTTGGGATTTTTATAAATATCAGCTTAAATTTATTTTATCTGTGGTTTTGCAGAACGCTTTCAGAAACAGGAAACACTGGATTTTTTGCACGAATATATAATTCCGATTTAGTTTTAGAGTATGTCCTTATTGCAAATTTAATCAGTAGTGCAGTAACATTTATTGTATTACTTCCTGAAATAATTAAAGTAAAACCATCGTTCGACTTTAAATTATTAAAAAGATTATTGAATTATTCTTTCCCGATTTTATTGATCGGATTAGCAGGAATGCTAAACGATAATATTGATAAATTATTAATTCCCACTTTAATTAACGATCCAAATCCAATGGAACAATTGGGAATTTATGGAGCTAATTTTAAACTATCGGTTTTAATGGTATTGTTTATACAAATGTTTCGGTATGCAGCAGAACCATTTTTCTTTAAAAATTCTGAAAATTCTGATGCCAAAAAACTATATGCCGATGTTATGAATTACTTCATAATTTTTGGTTTGATTATTTTTCTGGGAGTAATTTTATATTTAGATATTTTAAAATATTTTATAGCTCCGGAATTTTGGGAAGGGCTTTACGTGGTTCCAATTCTATTATTTTCAAAACTGATTTTTGGTATATTGTTTAGTCTGTCAATATGGTATAAAGTTACTGATAAAACAAAATTTGGCATTTTAGTTGCAGGAATTGGCGCAATAATTACCATTTTGTTAAATATAATTTTATTACCACGAATTGGATATTTGGGCTCTGCTTTTGCAAGTTTAACAAGTTATATAGTAATGTTAGTAGTGTCTTATTATTTATGTACAAAGCATTATTTAATAAAGTATAATTTTAAGAAAATTTCATTTTACTTTATACTGGCGTTTGCTTTATTGGCTATTAGTAAATTGAACGAAGTCGAAAGTAAAATAATTTACTATTCAATAAATACACTTTTATTGTTTGGATTTATAACAACAGCATATTTAATCGAAAAAAAATCATTAACTAATGAACATTAATATTGTAAATACGTCAAATAACCCAGTGCCTGGCTATAGCACCGACCATGCAGCAGGAATGGATTTAAGAGCAAATTTATCTGAACCAAAAATTTTACAACCCCTGGAAAGAACTTTAATTCCAACAGGATTATATATTGAACTACCTGTAGGTTATGAAGCACAAATACGACCCAGAAGCGGGCTGGCATTAAAAAAAGGAATATCAGTATTAAATACTCCGGGAACTATCGATGCTGATTATCGTGGAGAAATAGGGGTTATTTTAATTAATCTTTCTAACCAGGAAGTCACAATTGAAAATGGCGAAAGAATTTGCCAGATGGTTATTGCAAAGCACGAACAAGCAGAATTAATTAAGGTTGACGTTTTGAATGAAACGGATCGTGGAGCGGGAGGATTCGGAAGCACAGGAATTAAATAGATTTCTTAATAATTGTTAAAATTTACAATTTGTAAACACAACAGGCGTTTTTTGTGTTAAGTTTATAATTTATTAGTAAAAATTGTTGTTGAGATATGAGGGTAAAAGAAACTATTCTGATTGTTATTGCTATTATTACTATATCAGCGTGTAGTAGTAATAAAACGATATCAGAAAGTAAGCGGAATATAAAAAAGGAATTAAGTACAGATAGTGAGCAACAATATTATTATTACTTTTTAGAAGCTAACAGGAAAAAGTTATTGGGAGATTTAAACGGAGCTTTAGCAATGTATTATCAATGTCTTGAAATACATCCCGAAAGCGCTGCTGCAATGTCAGAAATTTCTATAATAAACGAAGTTATCCAAAATTATGACACAGCTATAAAATATGCCATAGGAGCCACCGAAAAAAATACGGATAATAAATGGTACAAAATCAATCTTGCAAAGCTTTACCTCATAATCAAAGATTACAATAACGCCATTAAAATATACGAAGATTTATACGAAAATAACAGAAGCGACCTGGAAATACCATATAATTTAGCTGCTTTATACAGTCATTTGAACAATTATAAAAAAGCAATTGAACTATATAATGATATAGAAAAAAGTGTTGGAGTAAATGAAAATTTATCTGTAGCAAAACAGCAATTATATTTGAATTTGGGCAACAAAACAAAAGCATATGAGGAAATAAATAAACTTATAAAGCATTATCCAAATGAGCCCAGATATTATGGTATAATCGCAGAAATGTATACAAATGATAACCTGTTTCTAAAAGCAGAAGAAAACTATAATAGATTGTTTGATCTTGACAGTACTAATGTATTAGGATTACTCTCCGTAATAGATTTTTACCGCAAGAAAATGGATTATGACAATGCTTTTATCACCATAAAAAAAGCTATTAATGATGAAAAAGTAGAATTTAATCAGAAAATATTGATTTTTGCCTCATTGTTAAATAATCAAAGCGAGTTTAATATTTATAATCAACAAATAGAGGAACACCTTTTTCTAATAAAGAATAAATATCCTGATAAGAAGGAGGTTTATACATTATATGCCGATTACTTAATAAAGATGAAATTATTTGATGATGCTCAAACTGAAATAGAGTACATATTGGATAATTTTAACGGAAATATTATAATATGGGAACAATTATTGTCAATTTACAGTTATAATAATGATTTTAATAATCTATATATAAAATCAAACGAGGCTATAGATAGCTTTCCCGAACACTCACTATTTTACCTTTTTAACGGCCTTTCTGCTAATCAAACCGACAAATCGGAAGAAGCTACCATAATTTTAAAAGAAGGCTTAAAAACCATTAAAAACAACCCGGAATTAGAACTGGATTTTTACACGAATTTAGGCGAAGCTTATTATAATATTAAGAAGTACAAACAATCGGATTATTACTTTGAGTTGGTGTTGAACAAAGAACCGGATAATCTTTACGTGATTAATAATTATAGTTATTATCTGTCATTACGTGAAGAAAAACTTGAATATGCTGAAAGAATAAGTAAGAAGACAATAATTGCAGAACCTAATAATAGCACTTACCTTGATACTTATGCCTGGATTTTATATAAACTTAAAAGATATCAAGATGCACTTTATTACATAAAAAGAGCATTTGAAAATGGTGGTCAGGAAAGCCAGGTTATTGTGGAACATTATGGCGACATACAATTTAAGGTTGGAGATGCTGAGGCAGCATTAGAGCTTTGGAAGTTATCAAACGAAATGGGAAATAACAGCAAGGGCTTATTAAAGAAAATAAAGGAAAAATCAATAGATTAAACACAAATTCATTTATCCTGAAAAAGATGAAAAACAAATCAGGGAAAATTATATTTCTTATACCGATATTGCTTCTTATGTCGGGCACAATTTACTCACAAACAAAGGTTGAGCTTGAGCAAAGGAAAAAGAAAACTGAAGAAAGTATTAAACTTACGAATCAGCTTTTAAAGCAAACGGAAAAAACTAAATCAGCTGGTTTAAATAAATTATTAATTATTAAAAAAAGAATAAGTTTACGAGAACAATTAATAAATAGAATAAGTGATCAAATAAAATACATTGAAAATGAAATAGATATAAAAAGCAGCACAATTACTACACTTGAAATAGAAATAAAGCAGTTAAAAGAAGAATATGCCAAAATGATTTATTTCGCGTATAAAAATCGGAATAATTATGACAGATTAATGTTTATCTTGGCTGCAGACGATTTTAATCAGGCTTACAGACGGATGAAATATTTTCAACAGTATAGCAAATACAGGAAAAGACAAGCTGAAAAAATAGTTGTAAGTCAAAAGAATTTGGAATACGAAATTGAACAATTAAAAGAGCAAAAGAGCGAAAAAATAAAACTGTTAGCAAATAAAGAAAGAGAAAAGGCACACTTGGGTTCGGAAAGAATTAAGGAAAACAGCGAAATTAACAGGTTAAAAAGAAAAGAATCAGAACTAAAAAAGAAAATACGTGAGAATAAAAGAATCATGCGGCAGTTGAAAAATGCTATTGCTGAGTTAATAGCACGTGAAGCAAAAGCAAACAAAACCTATAAAACATTATCAGCTAATGAAGAATTGGTTTCACAAGGATTCAAAAGCTCTAAGGGTAGATTAAAGTGGCCTATCGATAATGGAATTGTCTTAGAAGAATTTGGTGAACATCCTCACCCGGTGTTAAAAGGTGTAAAAATTAAAAATGAAGGAATCGATATAGGGGTTACGAAAGACACAAAAGTAAAATCTATATATAAAGGAGAGATAAAAAGAGTATTCGCAGTGCCGGGAGCAAATATGGCTGTTATTATTAGGCATGGACATTTTCTAAGTCTTTATTCAAATATTGTAAATGTCAGAGTTAGGACTGGCGATAAGGTTACGGAAGGATACTATATTGGAGATGTTTATTTTACAGATAATGACGAAGGCTCCGTATTACATTTAGGAATTTATGAAGAAACAAATGCTTTAAATCCAAAAAGCTGGCTTAAAAGATAATTATTATCTAATAAACATCCAATAAATTGAAAATTTTAAAGTAAAAACGTAACAAATTGAAAATATATAAGTATACATTTTATAATTGTATAAATTAAAGACATTTGATGTGCCAACAACTATCTTAAAAATGGAAAAAAGCATCATAATAGAGTCAAAAATCGAAAACATCAATAAAATCGAAAAAATAATTGATGAAGTTTCGGAAGAGGCTAAAATAAATTCTGAGATTTATGGTAAAGTATTAATTGCTACAGTTGAGGCAGTCAATAATGCAATTGTACACGGTAATAAAGAAGATGAAAGCAAAAATGTAAAAATAGATTTTCAGATTGATGAAGATTATATTAGCATTTTTATTGAAGACGAGGGCCCCGGATTTAATTTTTACAATGTTCCTGACCCAACTACTCCTGAAAATATTGAAAATATCTCCGGACGAGGAGTCTATCTGATGAAACATCTTGCCGATGATGTAATTTTCCACGGGCGTGGAAACAAAGTTGAAGTAAGGTTCAACTTAAGATAAAATGCCAGTAAAATTTTTCTCCGAAGACACAAAATTCAATTTTAAAAACAAGAACCTGATTAGAAATTGGGTAAAAAGCACGATTAAATCTGTTAATAAAAACACAGGTTGCATCAATTTTATTTTTACTTCAGATAAATACCTCTTAAAAATTAATAAAGAATACCTTTCGCATAAATACTACACTGATATTATTACATTTAATTATTGTGAGAAAGATAATATTAGTGGAGATATCTTTATAAGTATTGACACTATTAAGAACAATTCTGCACGATTCAATGTTACAATGATTGAGGAATTACATCGCGTAATTATTCATGGAATTCTTCATTTGCTTGGTTTCGATGACCAAAGCGATAAAGAAAAAGCCGTAATGAGAGAAAAAGAAAACTATTATTTAGAAAGATTAAAAAATCTTTCCTAATTTTCCACAGAATTTCAAACTTAAGTTTATGTTGCCAGAGTATGATGTTATTGTGGTAGGTGGTGGGCATGCCGGATGCGAAGCTGCCGCCGCTGCCGCCAATATGGGTTCAAGCACATTGTTAGTTACAATGGATATGACCAAATATGCGCAAATGTCATGTAATCCTGCAATGGGAGGTATTGCAAAAGGACAAATTGTCAAAGAGATTGATGCTCTTGGTGGTTATTCTGCAATAGTTACAGATAAAAGCATGATACAATTCCGGATGTTAAATCGTTCAAAAGGACCTGCAATGTGGAGCCCGAGAGCGCAGTGTGACAGAATGGTGTTTTCTAACGAATGGCGGAATATTTTAGAAAACATTGAGCATTTAGATTTGTGGCAGGATCTCGTTACTGAATTGATAATTGAAGATAATAGAGTAAAAGGAGTAATTACAAAACTTGGGATTAAACTTGAATCAAAGACTGTTATTTTAACAAATGGTACATTCTTAAACGGCTTAATGCATGTTGGCAAACGACAGGTTGAAGGAGGAAGAGCAGGCGAAGGAGCGTCAAAAGGAATTTCAGAACAATTAAGAAAGCATGGATTTGAAGTAGGGCGCATGAAAACCGGAACTCCAGCAAGAATTGACGGAAGAAGCATAGATTTTTCTAAGGTGCAAGAACAAAAAGGAGATGAAGGTGGAGGCCAGTTTTCTTTTCTGCAACATGATTTTGTGCCAAACAATAGTAAAAGTTGTTATATAACCCACACAGACACTGAAGTTCATAGCATTTTGGAAACGGGATTTAAAGAATCGCCTCTTTTTTCGGGCACGATTAACGGGATAGGTCCAAGGTATTGTCCCAGCATCGAAGACAAAATTGTAACTTTCGCAGACAAGGATAAACACCAGTTATTTCTGGAACCAGAAGGTTTTACTACAAACGAGTATTATATTAATGGATTTTCATCATCTTTGTCATGGGAAATTCAATTAAAAGCACTAAAAAAAATTCCCGGACTGGAAAATGTTAAAATATATCGACCTGGATATGCAATAGAATATGATTATTATCCTCCCACACAGCTTACTTATACTTTAGAGACAAAATGCATTAAGAATCTATATTTTGCAGGACAAATTAATGGTACAACAGGATATGAAGAAGCTGCTGCACAAGGAATGATGGCAGGAATAAATGCAAATCTGAACGTTTCGGGTAAAGGTGAATTTATACTTAATAGAGACCAGGCTTATATAGGAGTTCTGATTGACGACTTGATCACAAAGGGAGTTGATGAACCATATCGAATGTTTACGTCCAGGGCTGAATATAGAATATTACTTAGGCAAGACAATGCAGATTTAAGGTTAACGGAACTTTCGTATAAAATGGGCTTGGCAAGTAAAGAAAGATTCGAATTATTAAAAGAGAAAATAGAATCTCGCGATAAAATTATAGGATTTATAAAAAATTACAGCATTGCGCCGGAAGAAATAAATCACTATTTAAATGAAGTGGAAACAAACCCTCTTAAGCAAAAAAAGAAGCTGTTTGACGTGATTTTAAGACCACAAGTCAGGCTGAATGATTTAATAGATTATATTGATAAACTTAAAGAGTTAGTCGGAGAAATCAAACATAAAAAAGAAGAAATTATTGAGTCGGCAGAGATTTTAATTAAATACTCCGGATATATAGAAAGGGAAAGGCAAATGGCTGACAAGCTAAAAAGGCTGGAGTATATTAAAATCCCGGAAAACTTTAGTTACGACGAAATATCATCTCTTTCAACTGAAGGAAGACAAAAGCTGAAAAGAATATGCCCTAAGAGTATTGGACAGGCAGCGCGAATTAGCGGAGTGTCGCCTTCTGATATAGGGGTGCTTTTAGTATACATGGGCCGATAGTGTTCCACGTGGAACACCGCCATGATTGTTAATTGTGTTCCACGTGGAACGTTAATCTGGTTGTATGAATAAAGAATTTATTATTTCAGGAAAGCTGGTCGATATAATAGATCGGCGAATTTTTAATGCCAAATTAAAAATCGTTAATTCTAAAATTGTGGAGATTAAAGAGTCTGGCGATGAGTATGATGATTATATCTTGCCTGGCCTTATTGATTCGCATGTTCATATTGAAAGCTCAATGCTTGTGCCAACAAACTTTGCCCGGGCGGCGGTTAAGAGTGGTACCGTTGCAACAGTGTCAGACCCTCATGAAATAGCCAACGTAATGGGAGTTGAGGGCGTAAAATATATGATTGATAACGGGAAGAAAACATCATTTAAATTTTATTTTGGAGCTCCTTCGTGCGTGCCTGCGACACCATTCGAAACATCAGGAGCGGTAATTAATTCCGAGGACATTAAAGAATTAATGGCAAGTAAGGATATTTATTATTTAGCCGAAATGATGAATTTCCCCGGAGTTATTTTTAATGACGGAGAAGTTATTAAAAAAATTGAATATGCTCACCAGGCTAACAAACCTGTTGATGGTCATGCTCCCGGATTGGAAGGCGAAGACCTGGAAAAATATGCTGCTCAAAACATTACCACCGATCATGAATGCACCACAGTTGAAGAAGCAATTAATAAAATACAAAAAGGAATAAAAATCCAAATCAGAGAAGGGAGTGCTGCCAAAAATTTTGAAATTTTATTTCCCTTATTAAACTCACATCCCGACAAGGTGATGTTTTGTACCGACGATTGTCACCCTGATGATCTTGTAAAAGGACATATTAATAAGATAATTAGCAGAGCTGTTAAAAAGGGAGCGGATATTTTTGATGTAATTTCAGCTGCTACTAAAAATCCAAAGGAACATTACAATTTAAACGTAGGGTTACTACAAGTTGGTGACCCTGCCGATTTTATTATCGTAAACAATCTTGAAGATTTTGATGTGAAAAAAACATATATTAATGGTGATTTGGTTTATGATAATGGAAAGGTTTTGTTAGAAAGACTGACTGAACAGGTCGTTAATAATTTTAAATGTAAACCAATTTCCGTTTCTGATATTTTAGTTCCTGAAAACGGCAAAAAAATCCAGGTTATTGTTGCAAAAGATGGTGATTTAATAACCGGAAAAGAAACTGTTGTACCGACAGTTGAGGGTGGAGATATTATAAGCGATGTAAAGCAGGATATTCTTAAAATAGTTGTTGTAAACAGGTATAAAGACTCCAAACCACAAGTAGGATTTATCAAAAACTTTAATTTAAAAAAAGGAGCTATAGCAGGAAGCATTGCGCATGACAGTCATAATATAATTGCAATTGGCACGAATGATAACGAAATTGTAAATGCCATTAATAAGGTAATCGAAAATACGGGAGGAATTGTTGCATGCTATGGAAAGAAGGTTCAATATCTTAAATTGGATGTAGCTGGTTTGATGTCAACCGGAGAAGCAGAAGATGTAGCTGATAAATATCACGAGCTTGATATAATGGCAAAGGAAATGGGCTCTAAATTAACAGCGCCGTTTATGACAATGGCATTTATGGCATTGCTTGTTATTCCTGAACTTAAGATTGGAGATAAAGGCTTGTTTGACGTTTCAAAATTTGATTTTACTTCGTTGTTTGTCGAATAATGAATAAAAACCATAAAGAAAAATTCAAATCTACACTTTCTGTACTTCCTGATAGTCCGGGAGTTTATCAGTTTTTTAATTCTTCTGACGAAATCATTTATGTAGGCAAGGCGAAAAACATTAAGAAAAGAGTTTCGTCTTATTTTACCAAAGATCATCACGAAAACAACAAGCTAAAAGTTCTTCTTAGTAAAATTGATCGAATAGAATATATCGTTGTTCAGACTGAATCAGACGCACTTTTGCTTGAAAACAATCTGATTAAGAAATATCACCCACGTTACAATGTAATGTTAAAGGATGATAAAACATATCCATGGATTTGTGTTAAGAACGAACAATTTCCCAGAGTTTTTTACACAAGAAATGTTATAAATGATGGATCATCATATTTTGGTCCATACACGTCTGTTTATATGGTAAAGCTTATGCTGGATTTAATTCGCCGGCTTTATCCTTTACGAAATTGCAATCTGAATCTTTCAAAGGAAAATATTGAAAAGAAGAAGTATAAACCTTGTTTGGAATACCATATTGGAAATTGTTTGGCACCATGCATTGGATTACAAACCGAAGAAAATTATAATGATTCTATAGATCATATTAAAAAGATTTTAAAAGGAAATATTCAAGAAGTTATTTCGTATTTGAACAAACTAATGAAAGAATATTCTGCTGAGTTTAAATTTGAAGAGGCGCAACTGGTAAAAGAAAAACATGAAATACTTGAAAAATATAAAAGCAAATCAACCATTGTTAGTTCAAGTTTAAATAACGTTGATGTATTTAATATTTTAGAAGACAACAACTTTGCCTATGTTAACTTCTTAAAAGTTGTAGAAGGACGGATTGTTCAGGCTCATACTGTGGAGTTAAAGAAAAAGCTTGATGAAAGCTTGGGAGATTTAATACAAATAGCGGTAGTGGAAATTCGTGAAAGATTTAGCAGTACTGCAAAAGAAGTAATAACTCCAATAAGTTTTGAGCTGGATAAAGTTGTCGTTACAGTTCCTGTTCGTGGTGAAAAAAAATCTTTATTAGAATTATCGGAACGTAATCTAAAATATTATCGACTTGAAAAACAGAAAAAAGCAGAAAAGAAAAAAGAAAAACACTCAGGTAAACGTATATTAGAAGTGCTAAAAAAGGATTTAAACTTATCGGTTTTACCGGAACATATTGAGTGCTTTGATAACTCAAATATACAAGGCACAAATCCTGTTGCGGCTTGTGTTGTTTTTAAAAACGCGAAGCCCAGCACAAAAGAATATCGGCATTATAATATAAAAACAGTTGAAGGTCCGGATGATTATGCTTCAATGGAAGAAGTTGTTTACAGAAGATATAAACGATTAATGGATGAAAACAAAAGTTTGCCACAACTTATTGTTATTGATGGAGGGAAAGGACAACTTAATGCAGCTCTAAAAAGTCTGGAAAAACTTGATATAAAAGATAATGTTTCAATTATTGGAATTGCAAAGCGACTGGAGGAAATTTTTTATCCCAATGATCCTATACCATTATACTTAGATAAAAATTCAGAATCCTTAAAACTTATTCAGCATCTCCGAAACGAGGCTCATCGATTTGGAATAAAATTTCACCGTAATAAAAGATCTGGTAATTTTATAAAAAGCGAACTGGAAAATATTCCCGGTATTGGCCCAAAAACAATTAATGTTCTTTTGACTAAATTTAAAACAATTAAAAAAATCAGAAGCTTGTCTTTGGATGAAATTTCAAGTGAAATTGGAAATACAAAAGCAAAGTTGTTGTTCGTATATTTTAACAAGCTGTAAATCAAGGCGTAGTGTGAATTTTCATTCTCGAAAATTCTCATAGTTTAAATATAAACTATTACATTAAGTAAGTTATTATAAATGATTATAGAACAGGGCAAAAAGCACACAAATTCTAATATTATCCTTACGTGAAGATAATATTAATAAGCATATCCATATTAGGTACTGTTAACAGGCTTGATAATACCTTAATTTTAAACACTAAAAAATTATAGAGTTTAAAAAGAATTAAATTTTATTAAATCAATTATCTTTGCTCCGAATTTGCAAAATTAACCGGGACATGCATATTAAGAGTAATACAATTGATTTTTTCTCAGCTGCTAATTTTTTTTCAGCTACTCAAGATACAGTAATTACTCAGCCTGTTTCAAATTTAACTGTAAGCCCTGACACAATTTCTATTGAACCCGAACCTCAAAATGAAGACACAATATCTCTTCATTCTGTTCAGCAAATTGATTTTGCAGCAATTGATTCTATACTTCGAAGAAGCGAAGAACGAGAAATGCAAATCCAGGAACAAATGCAGCGAGAAGCTGCGCTTCAACGTTGGTATAGTAGAAAAACTGATACAACAGAAATTTTATATAAGCAGTTTGGTATTGCTGGTTTCCCAATTAAAGAAAAGTTAGATAATGATCCTTTTCAACAAAACTTTTTATACAATATCATTTCTGTTAAGCCTGTAGAAAAACAGGTAAAACAAACAGTTTTTATTGAAAACCAGGAACAAAGCAATATTAAATCAAAGAATTATTACACAACAGAAAAAAGAGATATTGAAATTAAACCTAAATATATTTCGGGAAAAATACAATTCGATTGGATAACGATTTTGCTTATAGGTTCTTTTCTATTGCTTGGCTGGGTTCAGTTGTTTAATAAGAAATATTTAGTGCCTTTACTAAAATCAGTTATTAGCTATAAAGAATCGAATACCCTTTACCGCGAGAAAAACACACTAACGGAAAAAGCGTCCTTCATGGTTAATCTGTTTTTCATAAGCAATCTGTCTGTTTTTGTAATACAATTAAAACATTTTTTTAGCATAAGCCTTGAAGGCCTCGACGATCATTTGCTTTATTTTATTATGTTTGGGGCATTAACAGGATTATATATATTCAGAGTTATCTCGACCTCGTTTATTGGCATTGTTTTCTTAAAACAAAAAGTTTTTTCAGAGTTTTTTCACAATGTAAATATTTTCACGAAGAATACGGGATTATTTTTATTCCCAATTGTTATTACTTTGCAATTTTTATCCTATGAATATATTGCATTTATAATTTATACGGGCATTATTTTAATCGCAATATTGTATTTATTACAGATAGTTAGGTCTTTTCAAATAATTATTCGTAAGAATGTTTCTATATTTTATATGATTGTGTATCTTTGTGCTTTCGAATTTGCGCCCTTTTTGATTATTTATAAAGTATTATTATTGAGTGTATAATGAGGTGTTTAGAAGTTTTGTAGAAGAAATTCAAATAAGTATACATGAAAATTAAGAAGATTTTAGTATCGCAACCAGAACCCAACAATGACAAATCCCCATATTCGGAGTTAGCAGATAAGAATGGTTTAAAAATAGATTTTAGATCGTTTATTCAGGTTGATGGGATTCCTGTAAAAGAGTTTAGGCAGTTGAGAATCGACATCCTTGCTCATACAGGTGTTGTTTTTACCAGCAGGACAGCTGTTGATAATTATTTCAGAATAGCAGAGGAACTAAGATTAACAATTCCTGATACAATGAAATATTTTTGTATAACAGAAGCTATAGCCTTCTATTTACAAAAGTATATTGTTTATCGCAAGAGGAAGATTTTTTATGGCAATGGAACTTTTATCCATTTAATGGAAACCATTAAGAAACATAAGGATGAAAAATTTCTGGTTCCATTATCTGATACACATAAAGAGGAAATTCCAAAAAAACTTGAACAAGCAAAAATAAAATATACGAAAGCCGTAATGTACAAAACCGTGAGTGCAGACTTGTCGGATCTTTCGGATGTAAACTACGATATGCTTGTGTTCTATAGTCCGTCAGGAATAAAGTCTTTATTAGAGAATTTCCCGGATTTTAAACAAAACGACACGCAAATAGCTACATTCGGACCCAAAACTGCAAAGGCTGTTAAAGATGCAGGTTTAAAAGTTAATGTTAAAGCTCCAACCAAAGAAGCACCATCAATGACAATGGCCATTGACCAATTTATAAAACTTAACGGAAAGACAAAAAAATAAACTTTATATTCCAGAATATCTATTTGGGAAAGC
This sequence comes from Bacteroidales bacterium, assembly GCA_030611105.1. Taxonomy (GTDB): domain Bacteria; phylum Bacteroidota; class Bacteroidia; order Bacteroidales; family UBA12077; genus UBA12077. Next base: position 955 of record JAUWQL010000068.1, on the reverse strand, counting down.
ATTGCCTTCCCCAATTTTTTGTTATACCAACCTAAGTTTGTAAAGTTAATTAGATTTACAAAAACAAGAAAGAATAAAAGAGGAATAAGGCTGTTTATACCAAAGGTAATATTATATCATAACAATTGAAAGTCCCCTCTTTTTCGTTATCTGAATTTGAACAATTCATAGGGACAAAGATCCTGGTTATAGGTTGGTGAATCGCATAACATAGTTCTTTCATAAATATTTATTTTATGAATACTTATACAGATTATTTAGGAATTGACATTTCAAAAGAAAGTTTTGATGTTGTAAACAGAGAAGGGAAACATTTTCAATATATCAATAGCCCAAAAGGCTTTGCAGAATTTAAGAAAGAGATTCCCAAAGATAGTCTTTCCACAATGGAGTATACAGGCATTTATCATTTAAACTTAGCAAAATTTCTATATTCAAAAAGGGTATCAGTTGCTGTAGAAAATCCTCTCCGTATTAAAAGATTTTCTCAAATGCATCTAAAAAGAAATAAGACGGATAAATCTGATGCTAAAATAATATCATTATATTCTCAAAATCAAGATGCTAACTTGTGGAGTCCAGAGCCAAAAGAGATAGAGCAGAGCAAAGATATATATCAAATAATGGAGCAATATATTGAGTTCAGAGCAGGCTTAAAAAACAAAATTGATGCGTTAAAATATAAAGATGTTCCTCAGTCAATAATAGAAGGGGTTAAATCTCAGATTGAAAATATGAACCAGTCAATTGATGAATTACAAACAGAATTAGATAATTTAGTTAAAGAATTTGATGCTCCTTTGTTAAGTAATATATCTTCAATAGTAGGTATAGGACAACGTCAGTTTGTCTAAAAGCCACCAATTTAAGATAATATTCAACCAAATATAAGCCTTTTTAAGACATGATTAAAAAATGCTTGTTCAATAATTTCTATAAATTTATATTTCTTAAA
>JAUWQL010000036.1 GCA_030611105.1 Bacteroidales bacterium | reverse complement strand
ATGCCGAGCCATCTTCACATGATTGTTAGAGCTGATGGAAAACAAACACTATCTGAAATATTACGAGATTTTAAGAAATATACTGCTAAAGCCATAATTCAGCAAATAATAAATGAGCCGGAAAGCAGGCGAGAATGGATGCTTCCTTATTTTAAGAAACGCGGGGAGAAATTAAAACGTGTAAAGAATTATAAGTTTTGGCAAGATGGTAATCAAGCAAAGATTATTTTTAGTAATGAATTTTTCTATGAAAAACTTGAATATATACATAAAAATCCTGTTACAGCAATGATAGTTGAAAAGCCGGAAGACTATTTGTTTAGTTCAGCAAGAAATTATGCAGAGTTAGACAACCTATTGAATGTTGAATTAGAATCAAGTAAATTGATAACATATTGATTAGAAATATTAGCATGCGTTAAAACTTAGCAAAACGTCTTATTGTCACGCGTCACAGACGCGCGCCAGTTTGGCGTGCTGGCAGTAAATTAACAATATAAAAATTCAAACCTAATACTATGAAATACATAACTATAAAACATAGAATGTTTAGACATGTTCTAACAGCACCCTTCATATTTGGTGCAATAATTCCGATAGCAATTATGGATTTATATATTGAGATTTTTCACCGTTTTAGTTTTCCTTTTTATCGTATTCCCTATGTAAAAAGAAAGAACTATATTAAGATTGATCGTCATAAATTAACTTATCTAAGAGTTGGTCAAAAAATTAATTGCATTTATTGCGGTTATGTAAACGGAGTGGTTCATTACTGGTTTGCAATTCTTGCTGAAACAGAAAAATACTTTTGTTCTATAAAACACCAGGAAAGCGAAAGTTTTATTCCTCCTGAGCATCACAAGGATTTTATAGATTATTCTGATAAAGAAACTTTTGACCAACAATACGGATCAAAGAGAACACCATTCTTGTAATAGTAATTTTATTTAAAAAATAGTGAGTATTCGCATATTTATATCCAGACTACAAGCTGAAATCACAAGAAATATTTTAGATCTTTCTGTTCCTTCTAACAAAGGTTTAGACGGCAGCTATTTGTGAATTTAAAAAAATCGTTTATCTTTAAATCAAATAATCGAACCCTTAAGAACCTTACCATGAAAAATTTATTTGCTACAATTTTAATCTTATGTCTGTCTGCATCGTTGTTTGCACAAAATCGATTCGATGTTTTTTATGTTGCAGGCAATTACAATTTTATGCAAACAACAGCAGTTAATGAAAATGAAAATTATGAAGCAGTATTTACATCAAATTTAAGTGTTCCAATCGTACTTAAAGATTCCTCTATTTGGTTTACAAGTGTTGATTACCAATACTTTTCAATGAATAATGAATATTTACCTACAGATGTAAATCCAATTGAAGCTTTTAACTTACACGGATTTCTTATTCGTACAGGATATATTCACAAATTTAATTCAAAACAAAGTTTACAAATTCTATTTGTACCACGATACATGAGTGATTTGAATACATCTTTTTCCAAATCGTTGCAACTTGGAGGGATGGTAATGTACGAAAAAGTAAAAAATGATAATTATACCTGGCGTGTGGGTGTTATTTACAATCAGGAATTTTTTGGCACATACATAGTTCCCGTTTTTTATGTAGATTGGGATGTAACATCAAAAATCAAAATAAAAGGATTACTTCCTGTTTATGGAAAAATATACATGCAACCATCAGAAAAATTATCTTATGGTTTACACTTTATTGGTTTAACAACATCATACAGAATTAACGAACCTGATTTTGAAAATTACTATGTTGATCGCAAAAGCATTAACCTTTCTGCATTTACTAATGTTAATTTATTTGATAATATTTTTATGGAAGCGCGTGCAGGATATTCATTATCGAAAGATTATGGTCTTTTTGCTGAAGATGACAAAATCGACTTAGGATTACCTTTAGTTAATATTGGCGATGACAGAACAAGAGCAAATGAAGAATTTGAAGGAAGTCCTTTCGTTCATTTGCGCTTAATCTATAGCTTGCCTGTTGATTAAATTGATTCTTTGCTAAAATATAAGCTACTGTTGGTAGTTTTTTACTAAAAGTGTTATCCTTACAAAAAGCGGTAATTCCTGACGAAATAAAACGAAGATCAGTAACCGAGCTTTAGCGAGCTTAACGAAGTTAATCTAAAACAAAATAGATTCCTCCCGATAATTATCGGGACGGGAATGACAAAAAAAGTTTTGTAAAACGAACTGTTACTCCTCTCCGTTTTTATTTTTAAGCTCTTCGTATTGTTCGCGGATTGCTTCCATCTCTTCAAGGTTCTGACGCATTTCCTCTTCTTTCTCTTGCATTAACTGTGCTTGCACCTTGAACTTTTCAATCAACTCTGAACTGTTTTCGTTCATTCTGATATTATTCAGATTATTTGCAATATTAAAAGCAATCCTTTTTATAAATTCAATTTCGAGATCGGTAAACTTATTAAAGCTTGCGATTTCAATTATACCAAAAACTTTTTCATCTATACTTAATGGAATAATAAGCAATGCTTCGGGCTGCGACTCGCCAAGGCCCGATTCTATTTTAATAAAGTTTTCAGGAACATCATTAACAATCATTAACCTGTTTTCTGTAAATGCAACACCAACAATCCCGGTGGTCACATGAATTTTCGCTTTGTTTTTTCGAATATCATTACTACAACCATAATCGGCTATTAACTCAAGATATGGATCTGCCTCATCATTATCACTTAACATATATAAAACACCAAAAGTAGCTCTAACATGTTTAATCAATTGCGACAAAACTTTAGAACTTAATGCTTTAAAATCGTTTTTATTGTCAGCCAGAATATCGTTAATTATGGTCATCCCATTATTTATCCAGCTTTGTTCTTTTTCCTTTTCCTGATGCTTTATCAGCTGTGCGTGCTGTGACTGTAATTCCTGTGTTCTTTCGGTAATATTTTTTTCCAGATTTTCTTTTTCAAGAGTCAGCTGTGCACTTAAATCTTCGTTTTCGTTAATTGCTTTTGCCGACTTAACTGTTATTGTTATCGACTGAATAATCATAAATATTACTAATCCATAAGGTGCAAGGTAAGCACTTTGAATTAACCCCATACTGCTTAATACATCGTTAATGGCAGTTGAGTAAAGAATAAACATTCCTAAAAATGTAAATAAGGCTGAAGGTCTTCTTCGAATTGCTGATTTAAGAAGGACACCAAAAGTAAGGTAAAGACCAAAAATCAATATATAGAGTTCGAAAAACATCCTGTATTTTCCATAAAAATTTGCAGGTGTAGCAAATACAAGAAGAGTCACAATAACCCCGATTATAATAATAATATTCTTTACAACTTTAGGAAAATCGACTTTAAATAAACTATAAAAGAATAATGCGAATAATGGAATTGTTCCAAATCCGGAAAAATTATCCAGTTTAACCAGTAATTCCCAATTAATATTTGGAATAAAATAAGTTATGATTCTATCTCCTGTTGTGATGTTACGAAGTACCATTACAATACTCACGATACTAAAGTATAAGTTCGATACATCCTTTTTGCGGAACAAATACATATTAAGGTGATTAATACTAATAACCAGAATTATTCCAATAATAATCAAGTTAAGAATATCCATCCCTCTGGATTCTGATCGCAACTTTTTGTAAGTACTAAAAAATATTGGCTTTTGAAGACCTGCTCTCTGATGTGAAAAGTTTGAAACCTGTATTATAACTTCTATTTTATCAGTTTTTTCTTTCTCCGGATCTAAAATAAATGGAATATCCTGATATTTAAATTTCGGGATTGACAAAGTATCAGCTATTCCAACTTTCCCAACTTCAGTAATTAAGTGTCCATTTATCCATAATTTATAATTCGAGAAAACAGAAGTTATTTTTAATCCATAAATTGTTTCGGCAGAGTTCGGCTTTTTATTAATAACTAACCTGTAAGTAGCAAAACCTTCGTTTGGGAGCTTCACACTATCAAGCTTATAGTTTGTCCAGGATTTGGGTATTTTTACAAACTTTGGATTTAATTTACCTTCAGAATTTTTGAAATCTTGCGGTTCTAACAGCTGATTCCAATAAAACTCCCAATCTCCCTGAAGTTTTATACTTTGTATTTCTTCAATATTGGTTAATCCCAGGTCAAGTAATCCATTCTTAATATAAAAACTATTTCTAGATGCTGAAACAGTTAAGCTTAAAAACCACAAAATAGTAATTGATAATAGTATGCGAATTTTCATAATTCAGGTTTTGTAATCGATCACCTAAAACTAATTCATTTTTATGAAAATCTCGAAATTATATTAAAAAATCTAATTTGAAATAATTTGGGAATAAATACAGAGGAATCTGTTTTGATAAAGAAACTCCCTGTTTACGATTAAAAAACTTCTCCACCAATTAACGAAATTAGTAAACATTTTAATAATTATTTCAAAAAAGTTGAGAAAGCGAACAATTATTTTAAAAATCTGTTGTACAACAGATTTTTATAACTATTTTTGAATTAGTTTTTAAAATTAAAAATAAATAACACACTCTATTTTAGATAACTAGAAGAAAAGATATTCAAAAAGACTATTTACAACTATAGATATATAAATAATTAAATAATAATTACTAATTAAAATTGAATTAAAAATGGAAACTATTTTTTGGTTTATCCCTTTTGCATCAGTCCTGGCACTGATATTTGCATGGTTCTTCTTCAAGAATATGATGAAAAATTCTGAAGGAACTGATAAGATGAAAGAAATTGCACAACACGTTCGCGATGGTGCAATGGCATATATTAAAAGGCAATACAAAGTAGTATCAATAGTATTTGGTGTATTATTCATCATACTTTTAATGCTGGCTTATTTTGGAATACAAAATCCATTTGTACCTGTAGCATTCTTAACCGGAGGCTTCTTCTCTGGTTTATGTGGTTATTTAGGTATGCGAACAGCAACTTATGCTTCTGCAAGAACAGCTCAAGGAGCATCTCAATCATTAAATAAAGGATTGAAAATCGCTTTCCGTAGTGGTGCAGTTATGGGTCTTGTTGTTGTTGGTTTTGGACTATTAGACATAAGCCTTTGGTGGGTTATATTAAATAAATTAGTTTACACAGCTGAACATATGCAGGAGGGACTGTATGCTCTTGGTTTAACATTTGTTCATGCAGGAACAACTCCTCATGAGAAATTAATTGAAATTACTGCTACAATGTTAACATTCGGAATGGGTGCATCTACTCAGGCGTTATTTGCTCGTGTAGGTGGTGGTATATTTACTAAAGCTGCCGATGTTGGAGCCGACCTTGTTGGTAAGATTGAAGCAGGTATTCCTGAAGATGATCCACGTAACCCTGCTACTATTGCCGATAATGTTGGTGATAATGTTGGTGATGTTGCCGGAATGGGAGCTGACTTATATGAATCATATGCTGGTTCTATTCTTGCTACTGCTGCATTAGGAGCAGCCCTTCCTTTAGTTGCAGGAATGGATCCTGTAAAAGCAATTATTGCACCAATGATTGTAGCTGCCATCGGTATTATCCTATCAATTATAGGTATTTTTATGGTTCGTACAAAAGAATCGGCAACACAAAAAACATTATTAAATGCATTATTGTTAGGAACCGGTGGTAGTTCCGTTTTCATCCTGATTGCTGTTGCTATTTTATCATATGTTGGCTGGATTAGCTGGGGAATCTTTGGTGCTGTTGTGGTCGGTTTGGCTGCTGGTGTTATTATTGGACAAGGAGCTGAATATTTTACTTCAGATGAATATAGTCCTACAAAAGGTATTGCAAAACAAGGACAACAAGGCCCTGCTACTACTATTATTGAAGGTATTGCTGTTGGTATGTACTCTACCTGGATTCCTGTTTTAACAATCGTATTAGCTATTATTGGAGCATACGGATTCGCCGGTGGATTTGAAAACTTTGCACTGGGTGTTTATGGTATCGGTTTTGCTGCTGTAGGTATGCTTTCAACTCTAGGTATTACATTAGCAACTGATGCATTCGGCCCTATTGCTGATAATGCCGGAGGAAATGCACAAATGGCTAAGCTTCCAAAAGAAGTACGTGAACGTACTGATGCTCTTGACGCATTAGGTAATACTACTGCTGCAACCGGTAAAGGTTTTGCAATTGGTTCTGCTGCTTTAACTGCAATGGCATTATTAGCCGCTTACATGGAAGAAATAAGATTATGGTTAGGAAGAATTACTGGTGAGGGTTTCAAACAAATTGGTGACATATTATTCTACAATAATAATAATGTGCCAAATGTAGAAGAAGGACAAAGAGCTGTTGAAATAGCCAGTGCTTCAATCAAAGATTTTGTATTTGCTTATGATCTTTCAATATTCAATCCTATGTTATTAGGTGGCTTATTCTTAGGCTCAATGATGGCATTTGTATTTAGTGCTATGACCATGAAAGCTGTTGGCCGTGCTGCCGGAGCAATGGTTGAAGAAGTTCGCCATCAGTTTAAAACAATTGTTGGAATTATGGACGGAACAGGTAAACCTGATTATGCAAGATGTGTTGAAATTTCGACTCGTGGTGCTCAAAAAGAAATGTTGGCTCCTTCAATATTTGCGATTGCTGTTCCAATTATTGTTGGAGTTGTTTTAGGTGTAGCCGGTGTTGTTGGATTATTAGTTGGAGGACTGATTACAGGGTTTACTTTAGCAAATATGTTAAATAACGCTGGTGGTGCATGGGACAATGCTAAAAAATACATCGAAAAAGGAAACTTAGGTGGGAAAGGTAGTGAAACTCATAAAGCCGGAGTTATTGGTGATACTGTTGGCGATCCTTTTAAAGATACATCAGGACCATCATTAAATATCCTTATTAAGCTTATGACAATGGTTTCTGTTGTAATGGCAGGTTTAACTGTTGCTACAGGATTTTTCTCTTAAAAAATACACTTAGAATATTTTATTAGAAAAGCTGGTTTTAAAAACCGGCTTTTCTATTTTATTGATTAAATGTGCATGAGTAAAATATTTTACGAGTTAATAACTTGAAATTTATTAGACAAGACTTTCCTGCTAATTAATTATTTTTTTGTTACTCACACCCACAAACCCCTACACAACCCTGTTCGTGAACCTTCATGCCTTTACTTCCTGTAAGTTTTGATGTTATATTATTTTATTTATATTTTGTGCATTAAAAATGCATGAAGGTTTCATTGTTAAGCCTATTATATTTACATTTGGAGATAAAGCAATTACAAATTTTTAAATTATACTATTATGGGTAAAGGAGATAAAAAAACCAGAAGAGGAAAAATAACAATGGGTAGTTATGGTAAAAAAAGACCTAAAAAGAAAAAAGTAACAATTGCGGAAGTAAAAAAAACAACTCCAAAAGCAAAGGTTACTCCGAAGTCAAAGACTGAACCTATAGCTAAAGTAGAGCCTAAAGCTGAAACAAAACCAAAACCTGCCCGTCCGGCAGGCGGGGCTGAGCCTAAAGCTAAGACAGAGTCAAAAGCAAAAGCGGCACCCAAAAAAACAGAACCTAAGGCTAAGCCTGAAGAAGATAAAAAATAATTTTATATATAAAATAGGGTTGATCCCGATAACTATCGGGACAACCCTATTCTTTTTTAGCACTTTCAAAAAATAATTCTTCCTTTAAAATTCTTATACGCTCTTTGGCATTTTCAATTATTTCAGGTTCAGCGACAAAAGAATTAGTTAGATTGCTTGTCCCCTGTATACTATCCGGCATATTAGCCATTGTTAAATATCCTTCGTAACAATTAATTGCCAACTTTTTATTGTCTAAATAATAATCATATAATTGACCCATCTTAAACGAGAGCAATGGAGTTGCATCACTTTTATATGCCAATTTCAAATATTGTAATGATAATTTATATTTATCCTGATTTAAATAAATATGAGCCATTTCGGAATAAATATTTGATATTTCATTAGGTGCAGGAGTTAGTATCTGCATTGCATTGTATAAGAAATATATTCCTTCTTTATTTTCCCCTGATCTGCCTAAGGCACTACCTAAGAAGAAACAAGTTTCTGCATCTTTATCATTAAATTCATATGCAAGTTTTAAATCTATAGTTGCTTTTTCAAATTCCTTTTTCTCGAAATGTACTAAACCTCTGTATTTCAAATTAAAATATGTAGTATCACCCAATTCTAACAACTTGTCAAATCCGGTAATAGACGAATCAAAATCATGGTTTAAATAATTTGCATATGCCCATAATTTCATTAATTGATTGTCTAATGGGTAATTTTCTAATCCACTATTACAAGTTTCAATTGCATAAGAAAAATATCTTTCCGAATTATACAAGTTTGCTAATTGAACATAACAACCTATATCATAAGGGTTAAGACTAATAGCTGTTTTATAAGCATAAATTGCAGGTAATGGAATATTTATTCGTGCTGTACAAAAAGCCAATTGTTTGTAATAATAAAAGTTTGTAAAATCAATTGCCGTAGCTTTCTGATAATAATGAATTGCCGGAGCATACTCCTTTTTCTTTCGAAAAATATTTGCTAGATTTACAATAGGCTCCAGTGACGTAGTGTCTCTTAAATACTGCTTGTAATAAATATTTATTGCATCTTCATCTTTACCAATAAAATCATATACTTCAGCCAAAGCATTCTCAATAATAGGATTAACAGTGTCTAATTCAATTGCTTTCTCAAATACTTTTAAAGCATCAAAATATTTATATTTTGCCTGATATGATTTCCCTAAATAATAATACGCTTCCCAATTTATAGAATCGTTTTTTATTATTTGATTAGCTGCAACAATTGCAGAATCATACTGACCTTTTAAAATTTTCAGTTCAATATCCTGAATTAACTTTTGGGAATATAAATTGAATGAAATAACAATTCCTAATAAGCTTATAAGATATTTCATTTCTTTAAAAAAAAAAGACTGGAAATTAATCCAGTCCCTAATATTATTACTCTTCTTTTTGCAAAGCAAAAACTATCGGAAAGGTATATCTAACAATTACAGGTTTACCAGCTTCAATTCCTGGCTCCCACTTTGGAGAGGATTTGACAACTCTCAAAGCCTCTTTATCCAATACAGGGTCAACACCCCTAACTATTAAAACATTAGCAACTTCTCCCTTTGAGTTTATATCAAATTGCACAAATACTTTCCCAGCAATACCATTCTTAGCAGCTTCTTCGGGATATTTCAAATTTTTCTGAATAAATAATCTGAAAGCATCTGAATCTTGCCCTTGGAATTTAGGCATTACATCAGCATTAAAATGAATTTCTCCTTTAAATTTCTCCACTTCAACAACTGTAGTATCCTGAAGATAAATATTAGTTTCATTTCTCATTTTCCCTGAAGCATTAACTAACTCCACTGAATTAGCAAAAAAGAAAATAGCCACAATTGCAAAAGGTATTGCTAATGCAATTTTAATTTTCGATGTATTTTTTGATTTCATCATGGTTAACATTTTTAATCGGTTTTTAGATAATGAATAACTAAACCTACTGGTTAACCCGACAAATCGATTGCCAGAAACCTGACTAAAAAGTAATTGTTGATAATCAATTCGATCGCAGCCATTTTCCACGACAGCCTGATCGGCAAGATATTCATGCACTTCTCTGATCGATTTTCGGTACCAATAGATGAAAGGATTAAACCAAAACAGAATAACAAGTACCTCGATAAAGATCAGATCAAAAGAATGTAACTGAAAAGCATGCATTTTTTCGTGGGCAATAATTTGCTCCATATCATCCGATGAAAACTTTTCAGGATTTATAATAATCCACTTAAAAAGTGAGAATGGTACTATGGTATCAGTAGTTTTTATAATTCGATATTTGCCAAATCGTACAGGCTTACTCCGCCAAATCATAAAAATTATTTTCCCCAATCCAAATACAAAAAATACCGAAGATATTAAAACTCCTAAAAGATATATTATACTTATATACTCCTTAATAATTGTCCATGTCAATTTCCCTGAATAAGCATAAATAATTACAGCATTTAATTCATTATAACCCTGCCTGATTCCTGATATTTTATCGATATTTGCATTGCGAAAAAAACCGGAAAACCCATTTAATCTAAAATCTAAAAACGGTATAATCACTGCGAACAATAACGAACATAATAAATAAGCTCTGTTCAATTTAAAGAATGTTTCTTTTTTTAGAAAACTCTCATAAAACAAGTAGAATATAGCCAGGGTAATCGCTGACTCAATAATATTTAAAATGCTAAAACTCATTATTTATTCTTATCCTTACGTTTTTTTATTTCTTCTTCAACGATTTTTTTCATTTCTTCCAAATCAGATATCGTAATATCTTCTTCACGAGCAAAAAATGAAGCAAACTTTTTATACGAATTGTTAAAATGTTTGCTTAATACATCTTTAAATCTACCTTTTCGATATCCCGCAGGAGTTACTAATGGATAATACTGATGTGTATTACCATAGGCATTGTAAGCAACCATTCCTTTTTTTTCTAAAATTCTTACAATAGTCGAAACAGTATTATAAGCCGGCCGTGGTTCCGGAAACTGATCTAAAACATCCTTAACAAAAGCTTTCTCAAGCTTCCAAAGATGTTCCATTACCTGTTCTTCTGCTTTGGTTAATTCTTTCACAGTACAAACATAAACTAAAACACTTAGTTTTCAAACTAAATGTCTTAGTTGTTATGTTATTTAAATTCAATCCAAATGCTTATTGCTGATTTTTAACGAGTTAGGTTTTGGCTTGTCTTAACATCTTCATTTAAGGAATTGCTGCAGTCAAGTTTCATTGAAATAAAAAACCCGGCAAATACAATTACAGATACTATTATAAATATGATATGAAAGCCAAAAACTGAAATTAACACACCTGCCAATAAAGGAAAAATCATAGAAACAATATCTCCGGCTCCTGAAATTCCGGTATATCTTGCCCGGTTTTCAGAATTTGATATTTCTAATAAAATTCCATTCTTGGATATTTTATAGGCCGACACAAAAAATCCTGATAATATAAATAAAAATTGATAATAGAACTGGTACTGTATTAAAAATAAACTCATAACAGGAATTAACGCACCCACAATTGCTGCGATTTTAACCATAAATTTATAATTCACTTTATGGGCTAATCTGTAAAACACCATTCCGGAAACAATCATTCCTGTAATCCGAAAAACCAAAAAATTTCCAATCATTTTACCACTTAGCTCAAAATTTTCTTTTGCAAAAAGTATTAAAAAAGGTAAAAGGCTTATAGCTAACCCAAAAATATTTATTAATACCAGATAATATTTCAAATTGCTATTTTTCTTTATTTCAGAGGGTATTTGCTTAAAGAATGATATTATACCTTTGTTCGTTTTAATTATTGAACGTTTTTCTTTTATCTGCCAAAAGCCTAATGAAGCTATTAATAACAAAAATGCAGCTATAAAAAACAATAAGCTATAATTCGACGGATAATCGTATCTTTTTAAAAGCTCACGTACTATTAAAGCCGAAATAAATACAGCTATACTGGTTATTGACTCTTTAAGTGTAAAAAACTTCTTTCTCTTTTCTGCCTTTACAGATTTCCCAAAAATATCCATATAGGAAATGTTTGCAAACGATCCGCTTATTGCAAAAAAGGAAATAATAATGAAAATGAATAAAATAATCAAATCAGATTTAATATTCTTAGAGTAGAAAAATAAAAACGACAAAACAAATAACGAGAAAACTCTTAGGTTAATAGCTGTAAGTAAATATCCTTTTTTATAAGTCTTGTTTGATAAATAACTGGCAAAAAACAGTTGAAAAAAACTCGATCCTCCAAGCAGTATTGCTGTTAAAACTCCCAGATGAAATGACGTACCCCCCGACTGTATAAGCATAGCAGGGATTACAGTGTCAATATCCATAAAATTACTTGCCAGAGCGAGGAATATTGCATGCCAAAGAAATGATTTGAAATTTATTTTCGATCTTTTTTCAGATAAAAGCTGATTCATTTATTTATTATAAATTTATCCTATAAACACTTTACAAGCAAAATAGTTTTAAATATATTGCATGTAAATTTGAAAAAATAAAACTTTAAAATCAATTTAAGCATGCAGCAATTATTGCAAAAAACACGTCATTTTCATATATTTGATAAATTTAACTTATAAACTCAAAAAACCATGGAAGAAAACAAAACATCAAATGCGGGCCAGGGATTAGGTATAGCCGGATTTGTTTTAGGTATTATTGTATTAATCGTTTCATTTATTCCCTGTTTAGGATTGTGGCCATTTATGATTGGAATAATTGCATTAACGTTAAGCACTGTTGGTTTTATTCTGACCAACAAGGTAAATGCTCCAAAAGGAATAATTATTGCAGCTTTAATAATTTCTATTCTTGGATGTGGAAACGCATATCGAGTATATCAAAATACGAAGGAATTCCCTGAGAAATTTAAAAAAGAATTCAAAAAAGTCATTGAAGAGGAATTAGACGAAGACAAACTAAAAGATTTGGAAGAAGCTATGGAAGAACTTGAAGGCGAGATTGAAGAAATAACTGAAGAATCAATAGGAGAAGCTGCTAAAGCAGCCAGTGAAGCATTAAAAGAATTTTCAGAAGAAGTTGAAAAAATTTCAGAAGAACTGAACGAAGAAGATGAAAAATAAGTTTGGCTCATTTTTTAAAGAGCCTTACCATATTATAAACTTATGTTTTGCCGGAATAATTATACTGATTTTTATTTATTCCGGTATTTTTTCTGCCGAAAAAAACAACCACCCGATAAAATCAGCCTGTGAAATTTTAACCGGACAGCCATGTGAAAGTACGGGTTTATCGAGAAGTTTTTCTGAAATTGTTCGTTTCAAATTCGAAAGCGCAAAATCTTATAATAAATACGGAATTAAGGTATTTTTATTTTTCCTGATTCAGTTTTTTATGAGGTTTATCGTTTCTTTTTTACGTCATAACAAAATATTCAGGCAAAAACAACTTGTCCTATTCGATTCTATATTTTCAACTGGATTATACCTCTATTGTTTTTGGGGAATAATTTGTTAGTTTATAGATAAAACCACAAAAAGTCATTGCGAAGGAGTTAAACGACTGAAGCAATCTTTTTAAGTTGTTAGAGATTGCTTCACTTCGTTCGCAATGACTATGCTATTTTAATCCAGTACATGGCCTGAAAATATTAAAAAGATAATTTACATGTAGGTTTTACAAAATACATTTTCATTATACCCTTACCTTTTACTTCGAGTGGAGCTTGTTCTTCAAATTCGAATTTATCTTTAACCAGTTTATATGTTGTATCAGATATATGAATACGCATTGTTTTTGAATTCTTCTCAAGTCTGGAAGCAGTATTCACAGGGTCACCAAAAACATCATAAATATATTTTTTTGTTCCGATAATTCCCCCAACAACCTCACCTGTATCTACTCCTAAACGAATTGTCCATTTATATTTACTTTTTTTATTTCTATCTACTAAAAAAGCCATAGCATCTATAGCAGCATTTATAATATTTTCAGCATGTTTAGGATCCGGAATCGGCAATCCACAAACAGCAACGTAAGCATCACCAACAGTTTTTATTTTTTCGCAATGATGTTTATCCATAATTGCATCAAAACCCTTAATAATGTCGTTTAACTCATTCAATAATATATTTGAAGGGATTTTTAATGTCTTTGCAGTAAAATCTACAATGTCGCTGTAAAAAACAGTTACTTCCTTAAATAGCTCAGGCTCGGTCTTTCCAAATTCCTTTAAATCATTGGCAATTTTTTGAGGTAGAATATTTAACAATAATTTATCTGATTTTTCTTTTTCAGCCTCAATTTCTTCCTTTTGTTTTTTTATAGTCTGATAGGATTCCGATAATTTAAGCATGGAATTCACCCTTGATATTAACTCCATTTTATCTATGGGTTTACGAATAAAATCAACTACTCCGGATTCAAATGCTGTTTGTAAATTTTCTGACGAAGTATTAATTCCGGTACACATTATAACAGGAATATATTTTAATTCTTTATTTGCCTGGATTTTTTTACAAAACTCGATTCCTGACATTTTGGGCATATCCCAATCGGTAAGTATCAAATCAGGTAGTTCTTTCTCTACAATTTTTAAAGCATCAAAACCATTATTGGATTTTAAAAGTTTAATATCATGATCTAAATTTTCCAGAATATGCTGAATAATTTTACCATAAATTGGATCATCCTCTACAATTAATATTTTGGAAGGTTTCATTCTAAATATTTTATGCTTTATCCAATGTCAATATAAAACTTTTAGGCTTATTATCCTAATGACTAGTTTTCACGGTCATTACCTTTGTTCTTGCTCTCTTTGTTGTTTTCTCTTTCTTCCGAATATTCTTCGAATAAATTCTCCTATATCTGTATCGTCTTTCCTGAAAAGATCATAAATCCAGGATTCTCCTTCTTCATCAAAATCATTACAATTCAGTTGAGACTGTATTGAATCAGGAATATTGAATTTTTCATTTTCCAGATAAGAATACTTATTATCCTTATATAGTTTTTGAAAGAAATTTGCAAAAACAGGAAGAGCTGAATAAGCACCCTGCCCATACATCGTTGTTTTGAACCTTACAATCGGGCTATCACCTCCTACCCAAACACCTGCTATTAATTTGGGGTTCATCCCGATAAACCAGGCATCTGTATTGTTTTGTGTAGTTCCTGTTTTTCCCGCAAAATCTCCTTCAAATTTCCAAATGGATCGTAAGCCATTCGCTGTTCCCCGATCAACAACACCTTGCATCATTGCCAAAACTGTTTGAGCAATTTCCGCTGTTATCACAGTATCCCCAGACTTATGCACCAGATCGGAGTATAAAATATTTCCTTCTGAATCTTCAATTCTTCGAATAATTCGTGGTTCAATTTTTCTTCCATCATTTATAAATACAGCATACGATTTTACCATTTCGTAAAGAGAGATTTCTCCTGTACCTAAAGCCAATGAAGGAACAGGTGGTAAATAAGAAGACATTCCCATTTTGTGTGCTAATTCAATTGTAGAATCAATTCCTGCCTGCATTAATAGCTTAACACTAATTGTATTCATAGAATTTGCCAAAGCACCTTTTACAGAATAATATCCACCATACCCACCATCAGAATTTTTTGGAGTCCAATCATCATAATCTTCATAAACTATACTATCGTTTTCGAAAAAATCACATGGTTTTATTCCATGTCTTAGTGCCGAGGCGTAGATAATTGGTTTTATTGTTGATCCTGTCTGTCTTTTTGAAGTAACATGATCATATTTAAAATACTTATAATTTACTCCACCAACCCAAGCAAGAATATCTCCTGTTTTTCCGTTCATAACCAATGCCCCTGTTTGAAGTGTTTTGAAATGATGCAGAACAGAATCCAAAGAAGAAATTAAAGTATCCTTATATCCTTCCCGGGTAAAAATTTCCGTTTTATGCGGAACTTTCATTGCAGCTATTGCTTCCTGTTGTGAGAGGCCTCTTTTTCTTAATCTCTGATAAACTTTACTCTGTTCGATTTGCAACATAGCCAATGTTGGATCTGCTATCCAGGGTTCTTTGTTTTTCCAATCCTTATTAAATTGTTTTTGCAATTTAGATAAATGACTTGCAACAGCCTGTTCCAAATATTCCTGCATCTGGCCATTTAGAGTAGTATATATTTTTAATCCATCAGTATATAAATTGTATGTACTGCCATCAGTTCTTTTTTTATTTTCTAATATTTCTAAGCATCTTTTTTTTACATATTCGCGGAAATATGGCGCAGGACCTTCTACATGTGTTAGCTTTCGATATTTTATTGATATAGGAATTTGTTTTAATGAATCCAGTTCTTTTTCCCCCAAACATCCATATTTATGCATTTGCCCTAACACAATATTCCTTCGTTTTAGTGACGCTTCTTTATTTGTTCTGGGATTATAACTTGTATTAGCCTTTAATAAACCAACCAACATTGCCGATTCTTCAATTTTAAGTTCCGAAGGTTGTTTGTTAAAAAAGATAATGGATGCAGTTTCTATTCCATAGGTATTTTCTCCAAACGAAACTGTATTCAAATAAAGTTCTAATATCTCTTTTTTTGAATATGATTTCTCGATGCGTTGTGCTAAGATCATTTCCCTGATTTTTGCCACAGGAATTGTCAAAATTCCAAAGTCTTTTCTACCATAAAGATTTTTAGCTAATTGTTGTGTTATGGTACTTCCTCCTCCCGAACTTTTATCAAGTAAAATAATTGTCTTCACCAAGACTCTCAAGGTGCTTTTAGGATCGATACCATGATGTTCATAAAAACGAACATCTTCTGTAGCAACAAGGGCATTCAATAAATGAGCAGGAATTTCTTCAATAGATGCATTCGTTCGGTTCTGGTAATAATATCGTCCTAAAAGCTTATTATCAACAGAATAAATATTAGTAGCCGTATTATTTTTGATTTGTTTTAATTCTGCATAAGTAGGTAAATTGCCAAAAACACCAATCTTTACAAGAACAACTAAAATAAAAATAAGAATTGATATGATAAATACTGCAGTAAAAAAAGATTTAACTAATAGTTTTTTCCAGTTGGTTTTGTTTTTTGTTTTCTTTTTAGGACTCATAAAATAATATTAATTACTTAAAATGGATTGACTTGCCTAAAGTAGTGCGGAACTAATTGTTCTTTACTTTCATTTCTGTGATATTATTTATTCATATCCATCTCTTTTCGACTTTTTTTGATTTCAGAACAAGGATTAACGATTAGCGATTTTTGATTTATATTTTAATCATGGTTTTTACTTATTCATATTTCTTTGTGCTGTTTCTACACTTTTTACAAAAATGGAAATTAATTCATCATTTTCTTTCAATGCTATTTGTATTTTCTTTTCTGATTTGTAAAGTTTTGTTCGTAGAATAATTTTTAAACAGACAAACGTTTCTCTTAACTCTTTTAATACAACTTTGATTTTATGAATAAAATCCTTTCTTGATTCTCCACTTTGAGCTTCACCATAATTTAATGCAGGTGAAGTACCAGAGCGGACCAGTTGCCCTGATAAATGATTTCCTGCTTTTGTATTTTGGAGTTCATTCGTTATTTCAATAATTAATACAGCAAAATTTATTAAACGTTCTTCTAATTCAAACTTGTTCATCTGTTTTAACTTCTTAAATCAACAATCACTAATCCTTGTTCTTAAATCATTTTCTATTTTCTATTATTTCTCTGACTTATACATAACAACAACATTCTTGCCTTTATTGTGCCCTTTTTGAGCATATTCGTGAGCTTCGGTTATTTGTTCTAACCGGAAAGTTTTATCTATACTTATTTTTAATTTCCCTTCATTAATCCACTTAGCAATTTTATTTAAATCAGAATTATCATGTTTCATCAAAAGGGTTTTTACTTTTTTACCATTGGAAAAGAGCTGATGTAATTTATGAACTAAGATTTTAGGACGAGGTAAAGTATTTATATAAACACCTCCGGGATTAAGCAAATGTTTACATTTTGGAAATGTATAATTCCCTGCTACATCGAAAAATACATCAACTTTCTTATCCAGCCTTAATACATCTTGCTCATTATAAGCAATAAACATATCCGGTTTGAATTGCTCAATAAAATCTTTACTTTTTGAACTGGCAACAGCGATTACTTTTGCACCCATTATACCGGCAATTTGCATTGCAACATGACCAACACCTCCGGATGCTCCATTAATTAAAACTGTTTGCCCTGCTTTTAAATTAGCTTTATCGCGTAAAACCTGCAACGATGTTAAGGAGACCATTGGAAAAGCAGCGGCTTCTTCATTTGAAATATCTTTTGGTTTATTCGAAAAACATTTTTCATGACCAACAGCAAATTCGCCTAATGCTCCACCATATTTATTATCTAAAACCCCAAATACAACATCTCCTATCTTGAGCTTATCTATTTCATTTCCAACTTCAACAACGTCTCCACACACATCATATCCCAAAATAATTGGAAAAGGCGAACCAAGAATGAATTTGTGATTTCCTTTACGCTGTTTCCAATCGATTGGATTTATGCTTACAGCATTAACTTTAATTAAAACCTGATCTGGTTTAATTACTGGTTTCTCTACATCTTTGATTTCAAAAATATCAGGATTTCCAAATTGATTTATAATTGCTGCTTTCATATCTTACTTTTTTTTGAATTTTTAAAGATAATTCAAAAATTTGTAATGCTGATCTAAATAAATAATTCAATTAAATTACCATAATTAATCATGATTTAGTTTGAAAAATTAGCGGTTTTCAGAAATTTTTCTTTACTTTATTAGTTAATTGGCAATCCAAATTTCAAAGTATATGGATATCAATACAACGTTTTGGTTTTTTGATCGAATTAAAGAAGATAACCTATGTTTGTTATACAATGGTGATTTTAGCGATGAGATCACCAATAAACTTATTGAGTTAAGTGAGTATAACATAAATAACATAGATACTCTTTCCAAAATGAAAAAGAAAGCATCATTTTTAATGGCAGAATGCTTTCAAAATATTGTTCGGCACGGAGAATCTCTCGAAGGTAAAATACACGCAACTTCAAATGAAGGATTTTTCCTGACTAAAAACTGGCACGATATATATTATATTACTTCCGGTAATTTAATTGAGAACAGTAAAATTGCGAATTTAAAACGCCAACTGGAAAAAGTTAATAGCCTGGACCGAGATGAACTAAAAGCTTTGTATAGAGAAGTCCTTGAAAATGAAGAGATTTCTGATAAAGGAGGAGCCGGTCTGGGACTAATTGAAATGGCACGTAAATCAGGACAAAAATTAGAATATGTTTTTAAAGATTTTAACGATAATTTCTCATTTTTTTACAATCAAATAATTTTAAAATCAAATTTAGAAGAAAGTACAGAAAATCCTGATTGTGCTTTTAAAATTGATTCAGCCATAGATTATCATCAAAAAATGGTATCGGAAAGTATAATGGTTATTCATAAAGGAGATTTCTCGCAAGATGCAATTTTCCCTGTTTTAAAAATTATTGAAGAAAATCTTCAAAGAGAGAAAAAAGACGCCTTATCAAAAAAGAAGATTTATCATATTCTTGTTGAACTACTCCAAAACATTAGTCATCATTGTTTAAAAGAGAATAATAAAAAAGAAGGAATCTTTATGATCGGGGAAACGGAAGAGTATTTTGTAATAAATACCGGAAACTTAATAAGTAATGAAAAAGTTAATGACCTGAAAGAACATCTTGATTATATTAACGGACTTAACAAAAAAGAGATAAAGGATTTTTATCTTAGTAAATTACGGGAACGAAACGTTCCAAATAATGGAGGATCTGGAATAGGGCTTATTGATATTGCACGACGACTTATTTCCCCAATAAATTATTCCATCCAAAAAATTGATGATAAAAAATCATTTTTATCGTTTAATGTAATTGCATAAATTTTTATCGATGCTATCAAAACTTGAAATTAAAGGAACACGAGATACTCCTGAAATTATATTTGACAAAGAAAATAACCAGTTTGAAATAACCGGAGACTCTTTACCGGAAGATACTACTAAATTCTTTACTCCAATTTTTGAGTGGGTTTCTGATTACTTAAAATCACCCAATAAATCAACACATTTGATTTGTAAACTTGAATATTTTAATTCTTCGTCAGCTAAAATGCTTTATGAATTATTCTTCGAATTTCAGAAAATTGCCAAAGCCGGTTCTGAAATTAAAATAAGCTGGTATTTCGAACACGGAGATAAATTAATTGAAGAAAAAGGATTAGAATATCAGTCCATCCTTGAAATTCCTTTTGTACTCAAGGAATTATAGTAATTTATTTATACGACACAAAAAGTCGTTTGCGAATAAAACATGTTATACCGGCCGGAATTATACAAATTATTGTACTAATTGGAGTATATGTACAATGTGCTTTATAACTAATCATACATAGTTTACTTGCACTTTCTGAGGGTATAACAGTCGACAATGCCGCAAGTGTAAATACAAGCGTAAGTATAAATAACAACCAGTATCCTTTTTTTCTGATTTTCATAACAGGGAATAACTTAAATTCGTATTACCTGCAATATAATTAATTATTGACAAGCTCTTTAAAAAGTATAATAAAATTGTGTGCTAATCTTTTTTTCTGATATAATGCCTTTATCCATTCCATCTAAAAGTCGCTCACATGCTTTTTTAAAATCCGTATAAAAATCTTCGACAACTAAAATTAATTTCCCATCTATTTCATGAAGATGTTTTTTTCCATAATCAGTATTAGATTTCGATGTTAAATATGTTTGTCTGCTTGCAGTAAAGGTGTGAGCCAGACTTGCTCTTAACCGATCGTATAAAGCATGATTATTATTCAGCTTGGTATATTTAACAGGCATTAATCGATTAATCGCATGCGAAAAACGAAGTTTAGATTGTTCGCGAGCTTTTAATGGTTTTGAATCGAGAAAACTACCCAGAGTTTCCAGTCCCTGAGCCATAATGACAAATGCAAAATGATAAAATCCAGCATTAACAAGTCGTCCGGTTTCCTCAACAAAAACTTTTTGGATAAAATCTTTAGCTGATAAATTATTTTCTGTATCTATTTTCATTTTAAAGTGTTATTGCAATTCTAATTCTCTAAATCGTTTCAGAGATTTGTCAAATATGATTTTGGTTTCATCTATAATATGGCTTCTCCAGGCATCCGATGAGGGATAATACATTTCCATAAAGTCATCTTTTACTTTTTTAAAATCTTTATCTGAAACATATCCATACTGTTCACCCTGATTTTCCAATATCATAACATGCAGAGATTTTATTGAGCCGATTGTAGTCTGACTATCCATAGTTCCATATTCAAAAAGCATCGGGATAAAAACTTTATCATTATTGATTTTTCCAATGTAACCGGCAAAGTCTCCCGAATAAGTGTAAAAATCATCAGAATCGCCCCAGTCAATTTGAAAACCTTCAAAAATTATTTCCATCCGTTTTTTAACAGATTCTTCTACTGGATTTGGAAATAAATGTAACTTACCCCGTTCCCCGTATGCAGTATGTAAATCTATGGCAAATACCGTTTGGTAAGGGTCACATATGGTATCAATAATTTGTATAAGGTCTTTGATTTGTGGTTCAGAATCCTTGCCCCCATAATACATTCCTTCGGGAAACTCATATTGGCCCTGTAGAACAGCCTGCCTTAGTACTGGCATTGATTCTTTAACAATATTTTTAATAGCCTTTACAAAGAAAAAACGGTTAGCAATACTTCCTGGATTAGCTTTTTCTTTTGGATTTATTAAATCATAAACTTTTGGATAACCTTCATTTTTTGTTTGGTATAATTCCTTGTCAATACCACTATTACGATTTAAATCAACATTGTTTTCTGTAACTCTCCTTGTGTATTTAAAACCATAAGGGTTTACACTGTGAATAAGAAAAACACCTGTATTTTCCAGGAACTCATCATTAATGTAATTATCCATAAAAAAAAGCTGCACAGCATTACCAACATAACCTTCCAGACCGTGAACCCCGGAACTGAGAATAATTATTTTTTCTGCATTTTTTGATCCCGGTATAAAACAGAAATCAATAGTCAGATTTGTATCCCTGTTACTTAATACAGGTATGCTGAACTTTTTTGTGCCATGATATTTTAATGTTAATTCATCTGATTTTAATCGAAAATTTTTACGGGCTTCGTCGTATGAGTCATAAAAATAAGTAAGGTTGTTTTCATTCACCTGATAGGTATCTTCAAGGGAATAATTGTTAAATGCTACATAGAAATAGCTGATTACACCAATAACAGGGATCAAAATAATTCCAATTATTATAACTGAGATTTTTAAGGCTTTTCGCATAGTATTATAACTTAAAAGTTTATTGTAAATATAAAAACAACTTGAATATAATTATTCTTTCTTAAATATTCAGTACCATCTATGAATCTAAAATCTCTTTTACTCTTCCAGTTTCACCTGATGTTAACCTAACTTTTATTCCATGCGGATGAGTTGCCGATTTGGTAAGAATATCCTGAACAATACCCTCAGTTAACTTTCCGGTTCCTTGATCTTTCTTAAGAACAATAGCCACTTGCATCCCCTGTTTAATATTCGATCTATTATTTCCGTTCATTACTTTTCTTCTTTAAAAAACACCTGGTAATATTGCATCCCCGTTTTTTCATCAAAACCTTTTACAATATATTTGCGGTTACCATGTATGTAAATATGAAAGTTCTTATCAAGCTTAATAACACTTTTCATTACACGCGATTGTTTTTTTACAGCACCATGTGAGATATCAAATTCGTTTGAAATTTGTATTTCATTTTCCGATTCGTAAACTTTTTTATAAGAATTGAAACTATCAATAAGATCTTTATCCTCAATAACCTTTTCGGCAAAATCTTCCATTTCGAAATTATTTGCTTCTTTAAAAAACTTTTTCGATTTATTAATCATATCAACCTGATCAGCTCTGGGAATATCGTATTCATCGGGTAATTCTTTAACAACAAAATCCTTATACATTTTCATCACATTTTCGGTGTGATAATATTCATCTTCGCGTTGTTTTATTTTCAAGAAATCATCAATCCAATATCTTGCATCCTCTCCTTTACTTAATTTATCAACCGATGTAACAACAAAACCATTTTCTTTTTCTAAGTTCAAAATCAAGCAACCTTTATCAAGCTTTTTAATGTCGATTCCCTGCTCACTTTCTATAGTATAATTATCATCTTTCGGATAAACTTTTAAAAATGTTTCGCGTGTTTCAGATTTAAATAAACCAATAGCATCGACAGGTTCGTTATTAAATTCAATATCCTGAAAATAGACTGTATAAAATTCTCCTCCACTAATATTTGGATGCGTTGAGTTCTCGTAAAGATGTTTAGCCAGGTTTACTGATTGATCATAAATTTTATCCGGATCATCAAATATTTGCGATACATAATGATATACTTCGTTCAAATTTAAATCTGACTCGTGATAAAAATTAAAGTATTCATTTGATTTAAACGGAGTAAGAAAATATTTTGTCAGTAAATCCTTAATATCATCATCAGTTTTTAAAATGTCTTTCGAGAATCGAATATTTTCTTCCTTGTATTTACTTCCAACTTTATGAACAACAAGCTGGTCAATTATGGTTTCTGAAAATAATAACATAATCATTTATTTAAATGCTGCATAAAGATAAGTCTTAAAATACAAATATCCCCAGGCAACCACACCCGAGGATATTCTAAATTAAATTCCAATAAAATCGAAAAATAACCTAACACAAAGGTAGTCAATTAATATCCATTTGCATTAATAGTTAAATATAATTAGAAAATACTCCTTGAATTTTGCACATGCTTAAGACTCAAAATACATCTAAAAATTTAAATCCGTCTTTTATCAGGATAACAGCAAACAATAGCAAAATAATACCTAAAGTTTTGACAATAACTACATAAGACTTGCTGGAAAGAATGTTTTTTGATTTTTCGGAAAGAATTGCAACTCCTATTTTAGTACCCACAATAAAAACATAAAATCCGGCAATAAATAAAACTGCAGCAATAAAGCTTTGGTTATAAGCCTTAATTGAAATTGGAGCTCCAACCAGCATCCAGAATAAATATGGATGCGGACTTAAAAAGTTTGCAATTACTCCTTTTTTTATTGTCTTGATCTTTTCATTATTCAAATTCACTTCAATTGATTTAACACGAATATTCTCCATGGCCAAAAACATTAAAAAGCCTGCTCCAAGAAATGAAATTATTCCTAAAAGTATGTCGGAATTAGATAATTTATAAACCACAAAAACAGAAAACAGCACGATTGGCAAATCGGAAATTAAAGGAACTAAGGCTATTTTTATTCCTTCTTTGCGATTGTGTTTTATGGTTTCGGTTATTACCAAAATCAATAACGGACCTGGCGATATTCCAGCTATAAATCCTAAAGTTATTCCTGCTATTAAAAAATCGAACATAAATGATATATTTATACTTCAGTAATTATCATTGCACTATTTCCTTTATCTCATCTATATATTCAGGATCAAATCCTAAATACTTTTTTATTACGACTCTTTCCTTATTAATCAAATATGAACAAGGAATTCCTGAAATTTGATACTGAATAGCTATTGCGCTATTACGCCCCTTGTAATCTGTCACATTAATCCATTTGATACCATCTTTCTCAGAAGCTTTTTCAATCCATTCTTTCTTTATGTCTAACGAAAAACTTACAATTTCCATACGATCTTTTAACTCATCGTAATATTTTGCCAGCTCTGTATTTGCTTTACGACAAGGTCCACATCCTGCTGCCCAAAAATCCAATAAAATATAATCTTTTTTAATATCAGATAATTTAAAAGGCTCACTGTTTAATGTTACAGCCTCAAAATCGATATATTTCTCCCCAATCTCAACTATTCTTGAATTAAGATATACATTCATTAATTTCCCGTTTGCAGACTCTTTAAACTCCGGAATTAGCTGCTCATAATACATACGTAAAGTGTCTTTCGGCATTTCTGACATTCTCCATTGCAATTTTTCCATTGCAGAATATGAATTTAAATTTCCCTTGATAAAACGAATATATTGTATATCATTTAAACTATCCAGTAAACTAATCTGTTGCCAAATTTTTTTATGCTCTTCGGGTATAATATCTATTCTGTTTTTAAAAAAATAATCAGTCAAACTATCTCTTTCTATATCATTACTCTTAATTTTCTTAATTAGTTTTTTTTCAATATCCTGCGATTTTGAACCTGAAATATCACAATATCTGAAATTATCATAATTACCTTTTAATTTTATCAGGCTATTTTCAACAAAAAATGATGTATATCTGTACTCATCCATATTCGTAAATACTGTATTAACATATAATCTTTGAGGCTCTGATAAAAATCCATCAAACTGGAATTTTCCGTTGACAACTATTGCAGAATCGATATTCTCTTGTAAATCAGGATTATGTAAATACAACATAGTACTATCTTTAAATCCGGCAACATTGCCTTGAATAATGAATCCTTCTGGTTTTTGTGAGCATCCAAATATTAATACTAATAAAAAGTAAATTGAACTTTTAATAATTTGATTTTTCATGTTGGTTTTTAAATTGGTTAAATACATAAAATAAAGATAGCTATTTAATTAAAAAAATAAGTATAAAAAAAGCATCAATAAGAAATTTATTGATGCAATGATTGCCTAAGTCAAATTAAGACACTATTTTATTTGCCATATATTATTTACTCATCAGTAGTTCTTACTGTTCCGTCATAACGTATATGTGATCTTATATTACTATCAACACTTAGTGTAGCAGATCCACTGAAAGAAATATTTAGATTACAAGTAAACATTTCGTTTGTTGACTTTACTTTGAAATTAATTTCAATCCGAAGCTTATCATCATTTTGTTTTACATTGTAATCTACTACCGGACCTTCAAATTTAATTCCAATATCTCCCGAATAACCCATTGCAGTGTATGCTTCACCAAAGAAAGGAAGATCTGCTTCTGCATTTTCTTTACTAATTATTAGAAAATTAGGATTGCTTGTTAGGTTTATTGATCTTCCTCCTTTTGCCTGAGCTCTATTTGCCACAAAAACATATTCACCCGAATTAATCAGATTTAAAGTTTCTTCGAATTGTGCTTTTTTCTTTTCTTTTTTTGTTGCTTTATCTTGTGCATAAATTGAACTTGTTGCCAAAATAAATACAAAACATAATATTACTTTTAATTTCATAGCTATACTTTTTTTTATTAAATATAAAAAATTTACGTGCAATAGCCAAAAATATATTCAGAGAAAAATAGTTAAAACTATAATCCTTTAACTTTCAACTAATGTGAATGTTTCTTTTAACCTTACTCCCTTTTCCGTTTTCTGTACAGTAGCACATTCGTTGTATAAATCATGCTGAAAAAACAAAACATAATTATTTTCTGCTGCTTCATTCAAAAAGTCTTCTTTTTCTTGTAACATATCCATTGGGCGAATATCGTAAGCCATATTCCAGACTAAAGGAATATGCGCAGTTGATGGAATAAGGTCGGCCATAAACACATAGGTTTTTTCACCTGTGTTTATAAATGGGATTATCTGCCCTACGGTATGTCCATTAAATAATCGAAGATTAATGCCCGGATATAATTCAGTATCCCTGCCTTGCCGGCAGGCAGGTTTTTCAATAAACCTAAGTTGCCCGCTTTCTAACATCGGCATCATATTTTCTTCTAAAAATGCTGCACCTTCCTGTTTATTTGGATTCATTGCCCACTCCCAATGAGGTTTACTTATCCAATAAGTTGCATTTTTAAATACCATTTCGAATCCCGTTCTATCTGCATTATATTTTACTCCGCCACCACAATGATCGGCATGTAGATGTGTTAAAATCACATCGGTAACATCATCGAGAAAATAGCCGTGCTTTTTCAAAGCTCCTTCAAGTCCATCACCACCATTTAAATATACATGACTGAAAAATTTCTTGCTTTGCTTATCACCATAGCCATTATCAATTAAAATTACACGATTACCGGTGTCAATTAATAAAGACCGTAATGCCCAGTTACACATATTATTTTCATCGGCCGGATACTTACTTTGCCATAATACCTTTGGTACTACACCAAACATTGCACCTCCGTCAAGTTTAAAATTACTGATATGTATTGGAAATAGTTTCATTTTTCTGTAATGTTAATTAGTGAGTAGTATTATTTCTAAATTCTGTTTATTTTCACATCATAATTATTATAGTACAAATATAAGAAATGAAAGTTCATTTTATTGCCATTGGCGGAAGTGCAATGCACAATTTGGCCATAAGTCTTTGTAAAAAAGGATATCAGATTACCGGATCGGACGATGAAATTTTTGAGCCCTCAAAAACCCGATTAGAAAATTACGGTATATTACCTGAAAATATAGGTTGGAATCCTGATAGAATTACTCCTGATATAGATGCTATTATATTAGGAATGCATGCAAGAAATAATAATCCTGAATTAATAAAAGCCCGTGAACTAAACCTGAAAATATATTCTTATCCTGAATATCTTTACGAACAAACAAAAAGTAAAACACGGGTAGTAATTGGTGGGAGTCATGGTAAAACAACCATAACATCAATGATAATGCATGTTCTGAAATTTCATGATATGCAGTTTGATTATATGGTTGGTGCTCAGATTGATGGTTTTGAAACAATGGTTAGCTTATCTGAAGATGCACCCATTGCAGTTTTTGAAGGAGATGAATATCTTTCTTCTCCTATCGATCTACGTCCGAAATTCCATTTGTACCAGCCACATATTGCATTGATAAGTGGAATAGCCTGGGATCATATCAATGTTTTTCCCACGTTCGAAAATTATAAAGAACAATTCAGCATTTTTATAGATAAAATTGAAAAAGAAGGATGCCTGTTTTATTATAAAAATGATGATGTCTTAAAGGATGTGGTAAAACAATCACATAATTTAATTGAAAAAACAGGGTATTGTGCACATTCATATACCAGAAGAAATAACAAAACTTTTTTAATTGATATCGATAAAGAAATTCCTTTACAAATTTTTGGCGAACATAATCTACAGAATATTAGTGGTGCTAAACTAGTTTGTAATCAATTAGGGTTAAGTGATGATAAATTCTATCAAGCCATATCGGAATTCAAAGGAGCAGCCAAACGTCTCGAACTATTGGCTGAAAACGATACCACAAAAATCTTCCTGGATTTTGCCCACTCTCCTTCTAAATTAAACGCTACCGTTAATGCCGTAAAAGAGCAGTTTCCTGAGAGGAAGCTATTGGCAGTAATGGAACTTCACACATTCAGCAGCCTGAATGCAGATTTTTTGGACGAATATGGCGGATCGCTGAATAAAGCTGATGTTGGAGTTGTATATTTTAACCCTGAAGTTATAAAACATAAAAGACTAAAACCAATAACAAAAGAGCAAGTAAAAAAATCATTCCAAAACGAAAATTTAATTGTTTTTACAAGACAAAAAGATTTTGTGAACTATATCATGAGTTCTGATTTAACAAATAAAAACCTATTATTTATGAGTAGTGGGAACTTTTCAGGCATTGATTTAAAAGATTTTGCAAACAAATTAGTTAAAATTTAATCTTTTTTGATTGATATTTCCTCTGAACAAGTAATATTTTCGCTAATTTCATTGTTTTCTTGAAAAAGATGAAAAATATTAAAAAAAATATTTGCAGGAATAAAAAAATCATTTACTTTTGCACCACCAAGTTTCAGACTTGATTCATGGTCCGTTCGTCTAGGGGTTAGGACGCCAGGTTTTCATCCTGGTAACAGGGGTTCGATTCCCCTACGGACTACTAATATTTTTTATACGTTAACAGAGAAATTATGGCAAACCATCAGTCAGCAAAAAAGAGAGCAAGACAAAATGAGAAGTTAAGAATTCTTAATAAGTATTTTGCACGAAGTGCACGTAATATGATTAAAAAATTACGTAGTACTACTGAAAAAGCTGAAGCTACTGAAATGCTACCTAATGTTACT
>JAUWQL010000033.1 GCA_030611105.1 Bacteroidales bacterium | reverse complement strand
TGATTTTTTCAAAAGCAACAAAAACTTTAAATCGGGATGGAGACATAATATTAATTATAGCTTGTCTGCCGGAATGAATATGAAGGCTGATTGACAAGATTGGTTGTGCATGCAAGCCGTAAATTGTTTTAACCTGTCTGCCGAACAGGCAGGCATAATTTCATTACCGTTATTGGACTAATAGTTCGACAAGCTTCTATGACATCACGATAACTGAAATTGTATTAAATACTGCATTGAAAGGTATGGTTGTTGAAGACCACAAATTACTTAACATAAAATCGTACCGATATGTCAACCATAAGTAGAAATATGATTTTCTATTTTTAAAAAGATTGATTTAATCCTTACTAATCATAATACTTTAGAAACATTTTAATTAGAATCTATTCATAAGTTAAAATATGATTTTATAGAGAAAAGTGTTTTAAAAAAGTAGAAATATGATTTTTTAAATAAAATACTTCTTGAAAAGTTGATATATGATTTTAAAAAAAATGTAACTTACTAAAGCATTTGAGTTATTTTAATTTCTTGTATCCAGATAAAATTATCACCTTCGATGATTTTATAAATGCAAAACAGTTTATTATGTACAATCATGGTTACATAAACAATTAATGATAATATTATTCTTGCGAGTTTCTTAATTGTTTGCTCATAAATATCTCAAATTGCTTTTTAAATTCACTATAGAAGTTTGGAATTTGTTTGCCTTCCTTCACGAATGATTGTTCAATAAAATCCATAATCATTTTTGTGAAATTATCTTTTGTAATTTGATAACCAATAAAAAAAACCACTGCAGGCAAAAAGTATGGAATTACAAATGAACCAATGGCTATTTTAAAAAGTCCACTGATGCTTATCTTAAGTGTTCTCTTTTCTAACTCTGTTAGCTTTCTTGATTTATACTTGCAGATTTCAGACCAAAACCATAAAAGATATCTGGCTTCGCAATTTAATCCTCCTTTTATATCAAAATAGTCTACCAGATGAATTATTTTTTCATGTTCGTTAATGATATTTAATATTAGTGGTATTTCTCTACCAATACTAAGTTCAAGATCGTTTGGATTATTTATACTTTGCCAAGCTATAAAATGATCTTTAATATGTTCTAAGAAAAACTCTTCTGTCTCCTGGTACACTCTTTCTAGTAATTTATTTTTCCAAAGAACTGTCTCACTTAATGATAATCTTCCTTCAATTCTATCTTCATTAAAAGTAAATCCTTCAGCAATTTTCCCAATTATGCTTCCATAATCTAACTTTAACTTTTCTTTTTGAACTTCTGAATATTGATTTAAGATTGGAATTATCCCTTCAATTTCTTTTATATAGGAAAACATGTGAATTGAGTTTTCGAAGTTACTTAAGCCAATTGAAGGAAATTCCAGATATTGAAGTAAACCTTTGTTATACCTCTCAAACATTAAAAGCTCACTAATTAGCTCATCGCGTTTATCTAATTCGTTCAATTGATTAAAGCAAACAATTCTCATACAAAATGCAGGAATAAACTCTTCACATTTTTCAAAACAATGCAGCGCTTCAAGGTAATGTTCAGTTATCAATAAAATTTGACCTGTATAGTACATTTGAACTGTGTTATTCTCGAAAGAAGAATTATTAGCATAATTTCTTGCTTTCTCTAAAGCGTATTTATATACTAATCCCTTTTCACTAAATTGATAATTGTTACAGGATAACATATAATAATACTGCCCCATTAAATTCTCACTATCATCAACATCAACTATTTCGTCAAATATCTTATAGCAGATAGACGGATCTTTCATATAATAATTTATTATTCCCTTGTATAAATGATAATGCTCCATTCGAAGTGATTCATTCTTATCTAGATAATCAAGTAGGATCAATAGATTTAAACATTGTTCAAAGTTCTCATTTATCATTTGTTGGAATGAAAGGAAAGTATCGATTATATATATCCTATTTATTAAACGATATAATAGAAAAGGAGAACTAAAGTGAGATAACACTGTAAATAACATCAAACCATACTTCTGAATTACGAAATCATCTTTGCACAATTCTTCACCTGCAACTATATTATTATACGCAAATTCGTAATCTCCGATTCTAAAATATGAGTCAGCCAGATTGAAATATGAAAGTTCGAACTCGGGATTAATTTCAATAGCTTTCTTAAAGTCAAGAATGGCTAAGTCATGTTTGTTAGCTGCAGCGAATACTAAACCCCTTGTATTGTATAACTTATGATAATTTGGATCCAATTCAATTGATGTATTTAAATCATCCAAGGCTTCCTTTAATAATCCAACATGCAAATAGGATTTTCCCCTGTTCCTATATATTTTAGCATCTTTATATCCATAATTAATAGCAATAGTGAATGCTTCAATTGCCAGCTTGTCATCACCAATCTTTGACAAGACAAGACCTTTTGTATTACAAGCACTTACATCTGATGGATAAAGTTTAATTGCATACTCAGCATCTCTTAATGCTTCCTCGTACCTACCAATATAATATTCTGCCAGTGCAATGTTGCTATAAATATCGGGTGTTCTCATCCCCATATCAATTGCTTTCTCATAGCATTCAATTGACTTATAATATTCTGTTTGCAGCAAATATATATATCCTTTTCTGTTATAAGGATAAGGATCTAATGGATATATTTGTATTGCTTGATTAAGCATCTCAATAGCATTAGGGTATTTGCCTTGCCTAATAAACAGTTTTGCATTATTTATTTTATCAATGAAATCTCTATTCATTAAGTATTTAGTTTAATGTTTATTTAATTTAATATACTTTTTGTTTCGTTAGTCTTAAGTAAACTAAATGTTTATTATAGTAAAGTTAACAAATTATGAAGAAAGATAATTTTAAACCATTGAAAAGCAAAGTGAAATAAAAACTTATTACTGTTTTTTTCATCTTACGTGTCAACCATAAGTACTACTATGATTTATTAAAATTAAAATAGTTGTTTAAATGATAATTACATAATTTATATGTTTACGTAGAAATATGATTTTTTTAAAATAAAAATCATATATAAAACTTAGTAAAATTCAACATAACTACCAGAGCTACACACCAGTATGATGCTGACCATTAAAGTCTTACCATTTGGTTAGACTTGACATAAGTATGTCTTTTTTGTAAATTGGAGATTGTTTTATTTAATTCAATTCTTATGTCAGTATTAAAATACAATATATTCTTTATTGATAATGAGCTTTACATGGTTCCTTCCTTTTTGTCGCGATTTGGAGTGCCTCATTCAGAAATAAATAAGATAGTCGCTAGTTATAAGTATAACTATTATTTAACAAGGAGGAATCCAATTCCAGGTAACGAATCATTAATAAAGCATGAAGCTTTTTCTGAAGAGTTCATTCAAAAATATAATATTCCTTCTGAGAAAGAATTCAAGGATATGTATATGGCAGAAAAGGAAGAGCTAAAGAAAGAAAGACTCAAGAAAAAAGAATTGGAAAGAATCAAATCTGAAGAATATATTGCGATGAAATTTGATCTTTATTTAAAAAGATGGGAAGACTTTAGATATAAATATAACATTGAATTTATTGAAGATTATAAAATTGATGCTTACAGTAAAAACCATGCTCTTTTACATACTGTTTTAGAACTAAGATCAGACCAAAAAAGGTTAAGCGATGTATACAAATATTATATCAAATATCCAGATTTGATTTTTGCACCTAAAAGTTATACATCCTTTGCTAATAAAATAAAAGACATTAAAGATGAGTCAAATATTGAATACCATTTACTTCACAATTTAAGAAATAGGATTAGTAATAATTTTAAATTAAGTGATGATGTTGTAATTGAAATAAAAAAACATTTTTGTAATCCCAAAAAGCTGAACTCTGCACAGATTTTAGAACTTGTTAATGATTATTTAATAAGACAAAATAGAAAGACTATTTCATTAGCTTCAGTTCAAAAAGTAATTGCAACTCCTTATATTAAGAACGAATGTATGTTGCTAAGATTTGGGAATAAGAAAGTAAAAAACGGCATAATTCCGCATGCACATTTTAAAGCGCCAGAAGTAAACAATGTATTATGGTCTATTGATGGAACTAAATTACAGTTTGTCTATAAGACAGATAAAAAAAAACATAATCTTCTTACATTCTTTCTAGTGCTTGATGCTTACAGTAAAAAAATTATTGGTTATTCATTTGGAGAAACTGAAAATACTCGAATGGTGCTAGAAGCTCTTGAAATGGCATGTAAAACATCTGGATATCGTTTACCAACAGAAATAGTCTGCGATAATTCATCTGCAATTAGGTCTAACCGAATGAATGAGTTAATAACTTACGCAAAAAATTTCGGTGTTAATTGGAGACCTATACAAGTTGGTAACTCAAGAGATAATAGTTATATAGAACGTTTTTTTGGAATCTTTCAAGAATCATTTTGTAAAAAATGTAATGGTTATTTAGGTGATGGAATAAAATCTAAAAATCTTAATGGAAGGCCTGCTCCCGAAGAGATACAGAGATTTGCTACGTATGATAAAATTAGAACAAAAACGGAATTGATAGAGTGTGTTGAACAACTTATGAAAGAATATAATAATAAGGGTAGGAAAAATGGAAAATCTCCAAACGAATTATCTAAAGATCCTTTTTCAAAAAAATCAGTTAAAATTAACTTCATAAAATACTGTTGTTTATTTGGACTTACAAAGGAAGTTACAGTAAATATGGGCTGCGTTAAAATTACCCATTTGTTAAAAACATATTCCTACAATATTTATGAAGAAGAAATATTGCTTAGAATTAATTATACTAAGATTAGAGTTCGTTTTTTACCAACTAATTTAAAGAAAATACTAGTATTTGATCTTAATAATGATGAATACATTGCTACTTTAAAACTATATGTAAAAATATCAAAAGCAAAGATAGATAGGGATAAAGAATCAAACATTAGATTAAATGATCACATTCATAGAACAAAAGAAATACAACAGTATTTTGCTGATAGAACTCGAAAAATCTATGAGAAGTCAAAAAAAAATAACGAAAACTTACCTCCTAAAATAACAGAATTTATTCCTTCCAAAAAAGAAGATATTAATAATACATCGGATAAAATTTTGTCTGAAAATATTGAGAATTTACAGAAAAATAAGAAACAGAAAAAAGTGCAAAAAGATCTCAGTTTTTTTAATCTATATACACAAAAAGGAACTCTAAAAATTATTAAAAAATGAATGCAAAAATATTGCTGGAAACATCAAATTTTAGAACTATTAATACAGCATGCCAAGATGCGCTTATTAATCACAAAATGATTGGTATTATTGGACAGCCTGGGTATGGAAAGACCACTGCTCTTAACTCATTTATGAATAGTTTGCAAGATAATGTTGTAATTGTAACTGTTTCTGCGAGTATGTCTGCAAAAATTTTCTATTCTACAATCATAAATACTTTTGGTGATTCAAGTTATAAATCTTCTGAACATTTATATTTCTTAATTCAAAAAGCGGTAAATATGTTTAATGTTAATAATGAAAATAAGCTCCTAATTATAGATGAAGCGGGAAAGCTTAGCCCCAAGATGCTTGAGTACCTACATGAATTTAGAGATAAAACAATGGAACATACCGGAATAATTCTAGCTGGTGTAGATTATTTTCGATCCAATATTATGAAATGGAGAAATTCCGGTAAAGTTGGAATACCAGAATTTTGTAGCAGAATAAGTTCATGGCAAGTTCTTGAAAAACCAACAAAAGATGAAATTGTAGCACTAATAAATGCCTACGGAATTAAAGATGATGACTTTGTTAAAGCATGTTTAAATATTAATGAATTACGAACCTTAACAAATCACATACAAGATTATTTAACCTTTTTAACACCTTATCAAAATTGATATTTAGATATTAAGATCCTATTTTAAGACCTTCATGCCTTAAATACCTATAGAGAGTAGCTTTGCTTTTAATATTAATTGTTTCTAATATATTAGCTATTGATTCTCCCTTTTTATAAAGTGTAACAGCTGCCGAAGCTTTTAATTTTGCTTCCTTCGATAATCCCTTTGGTCTACCACCTTTTCGGCCTCTTGCTCTAGCTGATTCAAGTCCAGCTTTTGTACGTTCTCTAATTACTTCGCGTTCATGCTCTGCTAATGCAGAGAATATAGCAAAAACTAATTTTCCATTAGGTGTTGTTGTATCAATTAAACTATCATTTAAGCTTTTGAATTTAATATCATTATCATTTAAATAGTTAATAAGCTTGATTAACTCTAAGGTTGTTCTTCCAAGTCTGTCAAGTTTCCATACCACGAGAGTGTCTCCTGACCTTAATTGACTGATTAAATCTAAAAGTTCTTTTCTGAAAACCCTTGTAGATTTTTTCTCTTCAATTATCTTTTCGCAACCTGCTTTTTCTAAAGCTTCTTTTTGTAAGCTTAAGTTCTGATCTTTTGTACTTACTCTTGCATATCCGATTATCATAATAGTTTCAAATAATGGTTTGTATAAAGTTAATGAAACTTTAAATAATAAAACGGCTTTTTGAAACTAATTCACGGTACAATCAAGTAGTTTTAAGGTAGGATAGGAGAGTTTCATTTAACGTTCGTTTAAATGAACTATATAATCATAAAATTATCATGTAATTGTACAGGTTGTCTTTTTTGATTCTAACTATTTCTATGAGTTTTAAATTCAATATGAACAGAAGTAGATGGATAATCTCCAGACTTGATTCTTTCTATTAATTCTTCTCTTGATATTCTCCATTTGTCAGAAATATAATGCATGTGAGCTTCGCCATCTTTCCATTTTTCTTTGCCTGCAAGATTATTTAATGTTGTAATAAAACAATGCCAATCATCTCCTTTATCAAGAATTTTTGCAATAATAACTTTTCGATGCTCTAAAACCTGTTTTAATTTTCCAATTGTATGATTGGTTTTTCCTACTTTTTCAACTACGTTTCCATCATTCAAGTATACTAAATCAGGTAATGATTTAGTATCAACTCCCTTAGGAAAATTCTCAGAACGATATTGACTAAAAGTAAAGTTATATTCTTTCCAAGCCCTAAAAATAAAAGAGACTAAAGTGTTTGAAGTTAATTGTTGAGCTTTTAATAATTTTACTTGCTCTTTCTTAGATGTAGCATCTAAAAGTTTTAAAAAATTCTCGGGAATTACAGCATTTTCAATTTCATTATAAGTCTCTTCCCATTGTTTTGAAACTTCCTTTGTTAAATAACTTATTGCTTCATTAACTGGCACTCCAAGATTTGTATATTCCCTTTTTGTCAACTCGTTTAAGATAAGTACTCTATGCTTCACAAAAAATTCCTTAAAGTGTTCAGTAGGGTCAATATATTCTACATCTTCACTTCTCATTAAAATAAACGAACTATCATCGTCTAAATTAGGAACTCTTGCAAATTTCAAACTCATAAATTTCCGTGATTAATAGATATTAAAAAAAACTTTAATCCAATTCTTCAAATACTAATTCCTCAGTGAATTTTGACAATGGAATTGAAGCTTTATCCGAAAATGAAAGTAAGTCCTTCCAGATAGGCCATCCACTTATTAAATCACGGAATTCTATGTTTTGTTGACCATATTCGTCTTCTCCACCTTCAGCAATTAATCCATAGTTATCTAAAATTGAAACGTGTTTTCTCATTTCTTTAATATCCATGTTACATGCTTCCATAACTTCATTTGGAGAGAATTCCAACGAATTATTAAAACTATTTATTTTTCTTGCTCTTTGAAGCATTATAGTAAGTAATCTTCTTGTTGGTATTGGTAGTTTTCTTAGCGATTCTATAAATGGTAATAACTCTATTAGACTTTCTTCAAGTTCACTCTCATTTTGATGCCATTCTAATAACGAATTGATCCTATTTAACGTCTTAGGTAAACTACCCAAATTACTAATAGCATAATCTATTACACTGTCTCTAATCTTACTAATTGTATCTGTAAATTTTCTTTCATGTTCACTTTTCATCATTTTCAGTTTCTCAACTGAGTAAACTTCCACATTATCTGTAACCTTATGATGCTCATGACAAAGTAACAATAAGTTATCAAATGAACGTCTCTCTTCATTTATTTGTTTGGGATTAAATCTTTGCCCTCCAGGCATTGCAGCTTCAATATGACAAACCTCCCCAATAAAGTCTCCATCAGAATTCATTATTAGATTTCTACATTCAGGAAAAGCACATTGGTTACCAGATTTTAAATATAGTTTTCTTACTACTTCAGTCGTAGGGGCTAATCGCTTTGGTTCTTCACTCATGCTAATTTAAAATTATAATTTTAAGATTTATAGTTCTCTTCAACTTTATCAATAAACTCTACAGTATTATCAATATATTTTCTAGGGTATCCAGATGCCTGATAATACATATACTCCATCGTGTTATCCAAATTATTTGGTTCTTGATTGAATGGTTCAATCCAATTTAAGCTATAATGTGATATTTTACCGCTTTTCATTGGGGTTTTATACCTAAATAATAAATCTTCTGCTTCAATGATATACAACCATTTCTTTGAAGCAAGTTCATCTTCAATAGTGTGATGTAAAACAACACCGTACATTTGAAGGTCTTCCTGTAGTTCAAATGCATCAATTACTGGTTGTCCAAAATAAATTGATTTTGATTTTATAGCACTAAACTCACCATATGCCAGTGCACCTTTCACTGGTATTCCAAAAGCTAATAGTTTAGCTATAAATGATGCTGAATGAGAAACTATTTTAAGAGCAGAATTAAAGGAATTATCATTTGATACAAAAAGAATTGAATCAGAGAACATTATAGGAAATATTTCGGAAAGAGAATCATCATATTCATGAATCTTAGAATCTGATATAGAAACAGAACCACTTGAATCAATAATCTCATTTTTTATTTCGTTAATTTTAGACGAAATATAGTTCATTCTTCTAAGTACATTTTCATGTGAATTTCTGTATACAAAATCTTTAAATCCCATTATATCAAAGAATGCTACAAATCTTTCACAGGTAGACTTCCAAACTGGCCTTGTTCTTTTCATTATAAATTTGTTTAACTTTTACTAAAATTAGTAAAAATTTAATAATAGTCAAATCACTATATTTATATTTGAATAGTATAAGTAAAAACTTCTCCTTAAATTTGCTTAAATAAAGGTGATTTATGAGCAGTATAGCTGCTTAAACATATTTAGCGTTTACGGATCGTCTCGACGCAGAAAACTGGTAATTTTCAATTAGAAACGAGATGAGATGTGCAACGCTCACGCTCTAGGGCGTGGGCTTGCTTATTTCGTTTCTTGGTAACCAGTACCACTGTGTCGAATAAGCAATAACCCACGCTCTTCTTTTATGCCTGGGTTTCAATTAAATGTTTAACCTAACACTGGCTATTATGAAAACTCAGGAATTACAGAAGAAAAGCTTCGATTTTATTGACAAAAATCTACACGTTACATTTGATAAAGTGCCGGAAGAATTAAGAATATTCTGGATAGTAGACGATCCTGTTGAATATCTAAATTCTGATTACTCAGAGAGACATGAATATGCTGCATTTATGTATGCATTAATGGTATATCATAAGAATAAAGGATTAATGAAATTTGAAATGCAAATAACTCAACTTAAAGACTATTTTATTACATTTCAAACTTTGTTATCATTAGCAGAAATTAATGCTAAAACAGATATAAGAATAAAACCTATTAAACTGTTTGATTTTGATAATTATGAGAACATTAAGGCACAATTTAAAATTGATGAAATCAAATAGTTGAACTGATATTCTTAAACATTTTCTCACCACTTCTTTTTTTGGTCTTTTTTATTAACTTTGAGTGAATACAAAAATAAGTAGCTCGTTCAAAAATAATGACCAAAACAGAAGCTCAAACACGAAAGGAAATCATTGATATTAAGTTAAAAGATGCCGGGTGGAACGTGAAAGATCGTACACAGGTACATGAAGAATTTGATATTAAAGTTGATCTTCCTGAAGGAGTTTCTGAACCACGAACCCAATACGAAGGACATCAATTTAGTGATTATGTTTTGCTCGGAAAAGATGGAAAACCACTTGCAGTTGTTGAAGCAAAAAGAACTTCAAAAGATGCTGAATTAGGTCGTGAGCAAGCAAAGCAATACTGCTATAACATTCAAAAAGAACATAATTCTGAATTGCCTTTTTGTTTCTATACAAATGGTTTAGAAACATATTTCTGGGATATTGACAATTATCCGCCACGTAAAGTTGTTGGTTTTCCAACCAGAGATGATCTTGAAAGGTTTAAGTATGTAAGAAAGAATAAAAAACCATTAGCCGGAGAACTTATAAATTCTCAAATCGCAGGTAGAGACTATCAATTAAGAGCGATAAGAACAGTAATGGAATCTCTGGAAAAAAATCAACGTAAGTTTCTTTTGGTTATGGCAACCGGAACCGGTAAAACAAGAGTATGTATTGCTTTTGTTGATGCTTTAATGCGTGCCGGATGGGCTGAACGAGTACTATTTTTAGTTGATCGCATTGCATTACGTAATCAGGCTTTAGATGCTTTTAAAGAATACTTGCCAAATGAACCACGTTGGCCAAAACAGGGAGAAAAGGAAATTGCTAAAGATCGCCGAATCTACGTTTCTACTTATCCTACAATGTTAAATGTTATCCGTAGCGATAAAGCACTTTCACCACATTTCTTTGATTTAATTGTAATTGACGAAAGCCATCGCTCAATCTATAATACATATCAGGAAGTACTGGATTATTTTAATACCATAAGTTTAGGATTAACAGCCACTCCAACCGATGTTATTGATCATAACACCTTTGACCTTTTTAAATGTGAAGATGGAATACCTACTTTTGCCTATTCATACGAAGAAGCTTTAAGTCATGATCCACCTTACTTGTGTAATTTTCAGGTAATGAAAATTCATACCAAATTTCAGGTCGAAGGAATAAGTAAAAGAACGATTAGTTTAGAAGATCAAAAAAGGCTTATACTGGAAGGAAAAGAAGTTGAAGAAATCAATTTCGAAGGTACTGATCTTGAAAAGAAAGTGATTAATAAGGGAACTAATGCATTGATCGTAAAGGAATTTATGGAGGAGTGCATTAAAGACCCGAATGGAGTTTTGCCCGGGAAAACGATTTTCTTTTGTTCTTCAATGGCACATGCTCGTAGAATTGAAAAGATTTTTGATGCTTTATATCCTGAATATAGCGGAGAGCTTGCCAAAGTAATAGTTTCTGATGACCCACGAGTTTACGGAAAAGGTGGCTTATTACATCAGTTTATACAAAATGATATGCCACGAGTGGCTATTAGTGTGGATATGCTCGATACAGGTATTGATGTGAGAGAATTAGTTAATCTGGTTTTTGCTAAGCCGGTGTATTCTTACACCAAATTCTGGCAAATGATTGGGCGCGGAACCCGATTGTTAGAACCTGCTAAAATTAAGCCGTGGTGTCCTGAAAAAGATGTATTTCTTATTATCGATTGTTGGGATAATTTCGAGTATTTTAAATTTACTCCCAAAGGAAAAGAGTTAAAACAATTACTTCCTTTGCCTGTTAAGCTGGTTGGTATTCGTATTGATAAGATCGAAAAAGCTATTGATACTGACAATAACGATATCGCACAAAAGGAAATTGCTAAATTTAGAGCGCAAATCAAAGAATTGCCCGAAAAATCAATTGTAATTCAGGATGCTGCAACTGATCTGGAAAAATTGAAAGATGAAAATTTTTGGATCAATCTATCACATGAAAAATTAGAATTTTTACGAATCAGCATAAAACCATTATTCAGAACAGTATCGCAAAGTGATTTTAAATGCATGCGTTTTGAAAAAGATGTACTGGAAACATCTTTGGCTCATTTAGCTGAAGAAAAGGAAAAATTCGATACTTTAAAAGATAATTTGACCGAACAAATAAGCGAATTGTCCTTATCGATTAATATTGTTGCCCGTGAACAGGATTTAATTAAAAAAGCGCAGACCAATCATTACTGGGCAAAAGTTACTGATGATTTACTGGATGAATTATTCGAAAGGATAGGTCCTTTAATGAAATACCGTCAGGGTGGCGATGATTTAGGCCCTGTGAAACTGAATCTGCAAGATGAATTATTAAAAAAGGAATTTGTTGAGTTTGGACCGGAACACGAAGCTGTAAGTATTGCTAAGTATCGTGAAATGGTTGAAGAAAAGATACGTGAGCTAACAGTAAATAATCCAATCTTACAAAAGCTTAAAGCAGGAGTAGAGATTAACGAAGAAGAAGCAGAACAATTGGCGGAACAGCTTCACGATGAAAACCCGCATATTACCATTGATCTGCTGCAAAGAGTATATAAAAATCGTAAAGCAAAATTTATACAATTCATTAAACATATATTGGGAATTGAATTATTACTAAGTTTTCCCGATGCGGTAAGTAATGCAATAGACCAATTCATTCAGGAACATACCTATTTAACAGTCCGACAGTTGGAATTTATTAATCTTTTAAGAGATTATATTATTGAACGTGGAAAAATTCAAAAAAGAGACCTTATTCAGGCTCCTTTTACAGTTATTCATCCACAAGGAATACGTGGGATATTCTCACCAAAAGAAATTGAAGAAATCATAGTATTAACAGAAAATCTGGTGGCATAAATGTTACAAAATAACTCACAAATAAAATCATTAATCGATAAACTTTGGAACCAGTTCTGGAGTGGAGGTATTTCAAATCCTTTAACAGCCATTGAGCAAATTACCTATTTGTTATTTATGAAAAGGCTCGATGAATTGGATACCAAGTGTAAAGCCGATGCTGAATTTACAGGCGAAACCTATAAATCTAAATTCGACGGATTATGGCTGCCATCGGGAATGGAAGATAAGAAAAGTAATTATATAGAAAAAGATACTTTGCGCTGGGCGAATTTCAAACACATGAAAGCCGAAGATATGCTTCAGCATGTACAATTGAAAGTATTTCCTTTCTTAAAAACCCTGAATGGCGAAACATCACACTTTACCATACACATGGCCAATGCCGTGTTTATTATTCCAAAACCAAGTTTGTTGGTTGAAGCCATAAAAACTATCGAAGAGATTTTTATCGAGATGGATAAGGATGCCGAAAAGGGCGGACAGGCATTTCAGGATATACAGGGTGATGTATATGAATACCTGTTAAGCGAAATAGCTTCGGCAGGAAAAAACGGACAGTTTAGAACTCCACGGCATATTATTAAACTAATAGCTGAATTGGTGCAACCACAGTTAGGGCAGCGCATTGGAGATCCTGCATGTGGTACAGGCGGCTTTTTATTGGGTGCATATCAATACATGGTAACTCAGTTAAATAAAGATAAAAGCAAACTAAAACCCGACGAAGACGGCTTTATTCGTAGTTCGGTAAGTGGATTACTTACCGAAAAAGTGAAAAATATTCTCGACCAAAGTATTTTTGGTTATGATGTAGATACTACAATGGTGCGCCTTGGTTTAATGAACCTTATGATGCATGGTTTTGAAGAACCCAATATTGATTATAAAGACACTTTAAGCAAAAGCTATAACGAAGATGGCATTTACGATGTAATTATGGCAAATCCGCCATTTACGGGCAGTATTGATAAAGGTGATATAAACGAAAGCTTTAAAACAGCTACCACCAAAACCGAGTTGTTATTTGTAGAACGTATTTTTCATATGCTAAAAATGGGTGGAACAGCAGCTATTGTAGTACCACAAGGAGTTTTGTTCGGTTCTGGAAAAGCTTTTAAACAAGTACGCCAAATGATTATTGAGCAAGCCGAACTAAAAGCTGTAATAGCTGTTCCAAGCGGAGTATTTAAACCTTATGCCGGGGTAAGTACAGCCATCTTGTTATTTACCAAAGGTGGTGAAACCAATGATATTTGGTTTTACGATATG
The DNA here is from genome assembly GCA_030611105.1 of Bacteroidales bacterium. GTDB lineage: Bacteria > Bacteroidota > Bacteroidia > Bacteroidales > UBA12077 > UBA12077. The sequence continues at coordinate 14,935 of JAUWQL010000033.1, read as the reverse complement.
CAAAGCGATGGTTATACTTTGGACGATAAACGTGCTAAGTTGGATAATAATGGCGACTTACAGGATATTACACAACAATTCCACAACAGGAATAAAGAAGAAAACCTAAAAAACAACAACCGTAAAGCAAAACATTTTTTTGTACCTAAAGCCGAAATTGTAGATGAAGGCTACGATTTAAGCATTTCACGATACAAAGAAGATGATTTTGAAGAAATTAAGTATGAAACTCCGAAGTTAATTCTGGAAAAACTGGAAACGATGGAAAGTAAAATTACAGTAGATTTGAGTGAACTAAAAGGGATGATTTAAATGCAACTAGTAAGAATAAAGGATTTATTGTCTGATAAAATTTCTGGTGAATGGGGAATAGAGCCAAAAGATACAGAAGGAGTTTGTGTAATAAGAACTGCTAATTTTACAAATTTAGGACAGATAAACTATGAAAAGGTTGTAATTAGAGAAATTCCTGAAAATACGGTAATCAAAAAGAGATTACAAAATGGAGATCTTATCATAGAAAAATCAGGTGGAAGTCCTAAACAACCTGTTGGACGTATTGTTGAATTTTATCAACCAGATGAAAGAACATATCTTTGCAATAATTTCACTACCATACTTCGACCAAATAACTCAAAAGTTCATTCAAAATACTTATTTTATGCACTTTTATTTAATCATAGGATTGGAAAGACTTTACGTTATCAGAATAAAACAACGGGAATAATAAATCTAAAATTAGATAAATACTTAAACAGCGAAATTCCCATCCCTGAAAAACTCAAAGACCAAATCCGCATAGCCAATATATTATCCCGAGCCGAAGCATTAATTGCCAAACGCAAAGAAAGCATTCACTTATTGGATGAACTCCTGAAATCTACCTTTTTGGATATGTTTGGTGATCCAGTTAGGAATGAGAAGGGATTTAAAGTAATTAAGACAATAAAAGATATTTGTCAATTTAAAGGCGGCGGTACACCAAGCAAATCTAAACCTGAATATTATACAGGTGATATACCTTGGGTTTCTCCAAAAGATATGAAGTTTCTTTATATTTCTACTTCACAAGACAAAATAACAGAACAAGCAATTAAGGAGAGTTCAACTAATCTAATTTCAAAAGGAGCGGTATTAATGGTTGTTCGTAGTGGAATCTTAAAATCAAAATTGCCAGTTGCTATAAACAATGTTGATGTTACTGTGAATCAAGACATGAAAGCATTTAGATCAACTGAAGTACTATCACAATATCTATTATACTATTTTATTTCTAATGCAAAAAATATCCTAAAGAAAGTTAGGGCAACAACTGCCGATAATTTAAACTTTGACGATATTAAAAGTTTGAAAATAATTATTCCACCACTTAACTTACAAACTCAATTCGCCCAAATCGTCAAAAAAGTAGAAAACATTAAAACCAAATACCAGCAAAGTTTACAAGAACTGGAAAACCTGTATGCTTCGCTTAGCCAAAGAGCTTTTAAAGGCGAGTTGGATTTAAGCAAAATGGAAATAGAAGAATACAAACTTGATGGTCATGCTGAGCATGGTCGAAGCATGGCTGCGGAAGAAGGAGTGGAGTATGGGAAAAAATAATCTTTTACAACTATTTTGCTGAAGCAGAAACAGAATAGTAGTGGAAATAAAAAGGGCAGGGGACTTGACCCTTATAAAGACCAAATTAAAGAGTATATCGAAATTGGATTATCAATAAATGCAATTTCAAAGATCATTAATAATCAAATATAAAATCCCTATAGTAATAATACTTTCAGAAGTTATATCACTTTTATTAACAATTTAAACAATTGAATTAGTGAACAATACATTGTTTTTATTCCTGTGTGTTAATAAATATGTATGATATATTCCTGGATGTTAATGATTTTTTATATATTTGTATCATAAAATAAATTCAATGATAGGATTCGGTATTAATAGAAAAAAGAAAAATTACTCAAGAGTTGAACAGGCTTTACTAAATTCTGATGTAATTAGCTCTCTTAATGCTAAAGCAATGGTAAGTGTGTTAAATGATTATTCCCAATATGAATCCTTTTCAAAAGAACTTGAGAAAACTTCAAATTATTTTAAACAAGTCAATTCTCAAAAAGAAGCTTCCGAAAGAATTCTAAGATTTTTTAGTTCTAATAACGAAATAAAACATTTTTATAAAGCTTCGCTAAAAAGTGAGATTAGAAAAAGGGTTTACGAGATTAGCAAAGAAATAGGAGGCGATAAATACTACAAAGAAATAATAAAGGATATTGAAAAAATAATTGATAAAGAAAAATCAAATTATTTATGTTTTAATGATTTTATTAGAAAACTCTATATAAAGGTTGTTATTAAAAAGAGGTTCAAGAGAAGCAATCAAAAGCTTCATAAAATATATTGTTCAATTATTCATAGACTTATAAGAGGACAATTGAGCATACAAACAACCTTAATCTTAAAAAACATTCAAAATGCCTTAAAAAATATTCTAAAAACAGTCTTAAAAAAGTTTAATAATATTGAACTACAGCTCCCGCTGAAATTTATTTTAAAAGAATATTACGACATCGTTCATTCTCCTAAAGAATACATATTAGGTTTTAAAAAGAAAGAATCTAATTATGTATTTAACAATTTTAAAAGAATGAACCATGAAAGAGGATATTATAGAATTATTGAGTTTTCTAATTGAAGTAAAAAGTAAAGAAGTTATTCCTGAAAAATATTCGAGAGAACTAGATTATTATATAGATTACTTAAAAACTGAGATTAGTGAAAGGAAAAATCCAAAACCATTTAACAAAGGTAATTTAGGAAAGTTTATCTCATTTATCATTAGTATAATTAATTCATCATGATATGAATATTGGTCAAACCATAATAAAACTAAGAAAAATTAAGGGTTTAAAACAAATCGAACTTGCTGAACAGAGCGGTATATCACAAACATATCTATCACAAATAGAAGGGGGTAACAAAGTACCAAAAATTGATATTTTGGAAAAAATAAGCAATGTTCTTGAAATTCCTTTTTCAGTAATGTCATTTCTTTCACTCGATAAGGATTCTATTCCAAAAGATAAAGAAGAATCATTTACAAAGATAAAACCGATATTAGATGGATTTATTAAAGAAATATTTTTAGCAGAATAATAAAAGGGCTGCCTGAAGTGGCAGCCCTTTTTTAATTAACCAATTTTTCTATACTCTGTGTTATCACATTTTGGACAAGGTGGAAGTTTATCACTATCATCATCAAGTCTAACTAACTGATGACACTTTGTACATTGATATAACCCTTTACCGGGTTTTTCGCCTGTTCTATAAGTCATAATTTAAAATTTTAAAAAGTTTAACATTAATTTTCTTTACGCACACCTTTAAAAGGGGCTTCATCAGATTTTACATCCATAATCTTTCCATCAGGACCACGTTTGACCCAATGTCCATTTGGGTGTTTAAACTGACTACGATCGCGAACAGCTCCAACACGCTTATTGTCACCGTATGGTTTATTCCTAGCCATATAAATAGAATTTTAACCATCTTCTGCAACGAGTGGGAGAAGAATAACCACCAAGGTCTTTTCTGTTCTTTTGATTTTTAATTAAACTTTTCGTAATTTTGATTTTGCAGAACAATTTTAAAAGTCAATTAAGGCCAGGTCAAATTTCCTTGTGAAACGCACTTGGCTTTTCTATATACAAAATTATCGTAAATCCCTTTATTTTTAGGTAGTATAATACAAAAGTTATCCACAAGGCTCAAGTTCTTAAAGTTTAGTCTTCAAGTAGTTACATAGAGTTAAAGTATTTTTTAAGTAAATCTTAATGCATTCACAACCAGTACATTATAATACTCCTTTAAAAGAAGCAGTTCAAAAAAGATTAATAGCCTTTCTTTCAATATCTTACAATTTTTATATGTTAATAACTTTTTGAATTACTTAATGTTAAAATCCCGTTTAAAAGTATCTGGCAAAATATTAGACATAATTAAATGATTATTCTAACTTTGATATAAGTCTATAAATTTAAAAATACTTGTTACAACATGAAAATTCTTCACATATCAGATTTTCATTATAGAAATGAAAAAAGGTATCAAAATAAACAAGAAAGTATTGTTGATGCGCTTACCAAAGAAATAAAAGAAGAAAAAATTGATTTTGTTATATTTTCTGGCGATCTAGTATTCAACGGAACAAGAAAAAACGACTTTTTTAAGGCAAAAGAGCTATTGTTTGATAGTGTACTGAAGAAATTAAATCTGAACTATGAAAATCTATTTATTTGCTCTGGCAATCATGATATCGATAGAGAACAAGTATCAGATTCTATTATTAGATATTTAGATAAAGACGTAAATACAAATATTGATTTAAACAATTTTATTGAGAAAAAGGATTATGAAATAAGCTGTAATCCAATTCTTAATTACACTGACTTTATTAAAGATCTATATCCTTTAACTAAAGATCATATAGAAGAACTATTTACTTCACATATAAGAGTTTTAAATAATAAAAAAATTGGAATTTTAGCAATTAATACTGCCTGGAGAGCAATTGGCAATGATGATAGAGGAAACTTGCTTTTCCCAATTGATAAAATAAATGAAGGCTTAACAAATATTAGTGAAGCTGAAATTAAGATATTAATCTACCATCACCCACTATCAAATTTTAGGGATTTTAACGAATATGAAGTTAAAGATATTTTACACAATAATTTTGATATTATTTTTAGAGGGCATATTCATAAAAACTTTAATGAGATAAATTTAACACCAAATGATGGAGTTATAAAGATTAGTTCATCTGCATCTTTGACTGAAGATAAGGATGCAGAAACAGGCTTTTCTATTATAAACTTTAATTTTGATGAACTTGAGTTTAGCGTAACAAGTAAGCTTTTTGATTCACGAAATAATATATTTTATGCACTTCCTGAACGGACATATGAAATTCCAACAACCGAAGAAAAAAAGAAACAGAACAAATTCAGAAAGACTTTAAGGAAAAGGTTTATAGGAGAACTAAAATCTGCAAACGATTTATTTGTTAGTAAAGCAAATATTGAAGTTGGAAAATCATTTTTGAGTATATGTACTCAACCCGTTTTAAAAACTAAATCCTGGTCTGAATTAATGGGTGATACAACTATAGAAAGTGATTTTGACTGGGTAAATTTGAACAAACCAGAAAAAGATTATTTGATATTAGGTAAAGATAAATGTGGTAAAACTACATTATTAAAAAAAGTGCAGCTTGATTTATTAAACAATTATTCTTCTTGCGAAATTATTCCTTACTATATAGATTTGAATGAATGGAAAAATAGTAAAAGAAAGTTCGATTTAAAACAAGAATTTCACGACTATTTTGAAATAAATAAAAATCAGGTTGATGATATATTAAAACAAGAAAATGTTGTTTTATTATTAGATAATTTTCATATAAAGAGCGAAGAAATTATAGATAACATAGTTATTCATTTATATGATAATCCTAACATTAAGTTAATTGCATGTACTGATGAGAGTGTTATGCATAGTATTGATGTTACAAAGATTGATGGGAGAGTCTTATCAAAATTATATTTTCACAGACTAAGAAAAAAGCATATTAAGCAATTAACAAAAAATGTCTATGATTTACCTAATGAAAAACAAGAAGAAATTGTTGAAAAGATAAGTTCTATATTTAATCGCTTGTCAATACCATTTAACTTTTGGACAGTATCTCTATTTTTATGGATATTTAAAAAAGACCTAAACAGCAATTTTCAGAATGATGTAGGTTTAATTAACTTGTACATAGAAAAATTGATTGAAAAAGAAAGACTAGTTATGACAAGAGCTAGTTTTGGATTTGATAAGTATAAAAGATATCTAGCATATTTAGCACATCATTTATTAAAAAACTATAGAGAATCTACATATAGTATTTCATTCTCGCATCTAGTTAACTTTACTGAAGACTATATTAATAAAAACCCGAGATATAATATTTCATCTCGAGATATTATTGAATACATTGAGGAACGTGGAATAATTACTAAAAAGGGTGATGATTTTTATACTTTCCGTTTAAATGGAGTATTTGAATATTTCATAGCATTTTATATGACCTTTGACACGAAATTTAGAGATAATGCACTGAAAAGCAAAGAATTATATTTATCATTTTCAAATGAGTTTGAACTATACGCTGGTTTTGACAGAGATGATGAAGAATTTCTTAAAACAATATTCAATAGAACTAAACAAATTTTTGAACCATTATATGCTAAATATAAAGTTGATGGTTATACATTAGATAAGCATTTAGTTGCAAAATTAAAGGAAGTTGGGAAATTGAGAAGTTCCATTGAGAAAATTTCAAAATCTCTTGAAAATGGACTTTCTATTGATCAACAAGATGCGATTGAAGAGCAAATTCTGAAAGAAACTGGTGTAGATACAGAAGCTAATAGTGAAGTAAAAAAGAAAACGATTCAAGAAATTGACGATTCAGTTGAATCCCTTGAAAGAACATTGTTTATTTTAGGTAGAGTGTATAAGAATACAGATGAAGTAAATTCTGTCGATTTAGTTTTTGAAATCTTTGATTATTTAATTGAAAGCACCTGTTTATGGGGGTTTAAGATAATAGAAGAAGTCAAGGATTTTGATTTTTTAGAAGTAGGTCCTGAAATGGATAATAAAGAAATAGAACAATTATTAAAATTAATTTCAAATTTTATCCCAACATTAGTGCAAACAAGATTATACGATATGATTGGGCACAGGAATTTAGAAAAGATAATATTAACAAAAATTGATGAATTTACTAAAGATAGTAAAGATAATCAATATGCAATTTTCTTATTAATATTTCTTTTGTGTGATATTAATCTTATTAAATACAAACAAAAAATAGATGAGTTAATTGAATTAATAACTATTCCTACAATTAAGTATTCAGTACTACTGAAATTAAATTACTATATGGGATTTAAAACAAATGAAGATAAAGATTTACTTAAGTTTTTAAAATACAAAATACAAAAACAACAATTATCATTTAATGAAAAAACAGATTTAGGAGAACTTCATAAAACATTTAGTGAAAAAGACAAAAGAAGAAATATTAAGTAATCAATATAATTAAGCCTCTGAGAATTGAATATTAGAAAATTGATTGATTTATATACGCAATATTAAAAAATAGAAATATAAAATTGGACATTTTAACTTATCTTTTTGGACAATTTAACTTATCTGCCACAATTGGTTGTGCATGCAAGCCGTAAATTGTTTTAACATAATTCTTCTTAAATTAACCACAAATCCCTTAACATAAAATCGTGCTGATATTGGAGCAATTCGCAAGCTTATTGTCGCAATATCTGATTTTATGTTAAATACTGCGTATTATGGAATTTGCTAATATTTGTCCTATAATGTTCTGCATTATGTTAATATAGCTTCGCTTAATAATTGATTGATTTTTTTAGGGTAAGAAAATAAAAATTCCACTTCCTCGCACTATCCAAACGAAACACTTTTTTTACGCAATGAAATGGAGTGAAATGTGTGTGGAGTGAACTATTTATTTATATCTTAAAAACAACCAAGAATCCTTTTTTTACTTATAGTTATTTGTAATTTTATCAAATGGCTTTATTTCAACACTCGGTATTAGATAAATATCTGAAAGGTCAGGATCAACAAAAGATTGATTCTGCTTACTCAAAGTTCAAAGAATATTTTCATAATCCTGAAATACAGCAAAACATAAGGGAAAGTAAAGAAGAACAGTTCCAAGAAGGTTTCTTAAGGGAACTTTTTGTTAATATTTTAGGATATACCATAAATCCAAATCCACATTTCAACCTAACTACTGAATTTAAGAACGAAAAAGGTGCAAAAAAGGCTGATGGTGCAATTTTACAAGATGGAAAAGCATTAGGAGTTATTGAATTAAAAGGCACTGATACAAAAGACCTTGATAAGATAAATGCACAAGCTTTTAATTACAAGAACAATCAATCTGTTTGTATTTATGTTATTACTTCCAATTTTGAAAAGCTGCGCTTTTTTATTCATAATGCAGTTGAAAATATTGAGTTTAATCTTTTTACTCTTACGTTAGAAAATTTTCAGCTTTTGTGGCTTTGTTTAAATGTTGAAAATATTTTTAAAGGAATTCCATTAAAAGTAAAGGAAGAAAGTTTACTTGAAGAAGAAAAGATAACGAAGAATCTTTATAAAGATTATGCTACTTTCCGTATGGAATTATGGCAAAATATGGTTAGTAATAATTCAGAGCAGGAACAATTGTTGCTTTTTAAGAAAACCCAAAAATTATTAGATCGCTTCTTATTTATATTCTTTGCCGAAGATAGCGGTTTATTGCCGCCTAATTCAATTTCAAGAATTATAAAGCGTTGGAATGTATTAAAGGAAGAAGATGCATATAAACCCTTGTATGACATTTTTAAGCAATATTTTGATTACATAAATACCGGCAGAAAAGGACAAAAAGCAATTGATGATATTTTTGCTTATAACGGTGGATTATTTCTACCAGATGAAATGCTTGATAAAATTGTGATTGAAGATGAAATTATTCATAAGCATGTGATTAAACTTACCAATTACGATTTTCAGAGTGAGGTAGATGTAAACATACTCGGTCACATTTTTGAAAATTCTCTGAATGAAATTGAAAACATTACTGCTCAATTAGAAGGACAGGAGATAGATAAGAGCAAAACCAAACGAAAAAAAGACGGAGTTTTCTACACACCAAAGTACATAACAAAATATATTGTTGATCATACAATTGGAAAACTTTGTAAAGAAAAGAAAACTGAATTAGGAATCGTAGATGAAGAATATGCAAAAGGCAGACGAAACCGAAAAAAAGACATCATTAAAAAACTGGACGAAAGCCTGAAAGCATACCGTAATTGGTTATTGAACATAACAATTTGTGATCCTGCATGTGGAAGTGGTGCATTTCTGAACCAGGCTTTAGAGTTCCTGATTGAGGAACACGTCTATATTGATGAATTACAAGCCCAATTATTGGGGGCAAGTATTGTGTTTCAGGATGTGAGTAACCATATTTTGGAGAAAAATATTTTTGGTGTTGATATAAACGATGAAAGTGTAGATATAGCCAAACTTTCGTTGTGGCTACGTACTGCTCAAAGAGGCAGAAAATTAACCACACTCAACAATAACATTAAATGTGGTAATTCTTTAATTGACGACCCAAGCGTAGCAGGAGATAAAGCTTTTAATTGGCAAAAGGAATTCCCAACGGTTTTTGAAAAAGGTGGTTTTGATGTAATTATTGGGAATCCACCGTATGGGATACTCATTGATAAAAAGACACAAGAATTTTACATTAAAAATTTTACATTAACTCAATATAAAACCAATTTATACATCCTCTTCATTGAAAGAATGTTGCAGGTATTTGAAAAAGGAATCGTGCATTTTATAATTCCAAAATCATTACTATTCAACTCTTATTATGAAGCTATTAGGAAGGAACTAATAACTAATACCGAATTGAATGAAATCTATACAATCACAGAAAAGGTATTTGAAGATGCAGAAGTTGGAAGTAGTTTATTGCTACAATTTACAATTAAAAAATCATCTAATCAGAAAAATAAGGTCCGGTTAGCAGTGGCTGATAAGATTCAAAATTTTGTTACAGGTTTTGGTGTTGTTGAAAACATTGTTTCACAAGATTTCTTTTTAAGCGTTCCCAATTGCGAGATTTCAGTTGTTTCATCTGATTCTAATTCGATATTAAAAAAGCTTTATAAACTCAAACCAATCAGAGAACATTACAATTTGAGAAATGGTTTGAATCCAGGAAACATAAAACACATTTTGGTTTCAGACACTAAGGAAAGTGAACTGCATAAGCCGATAATTTGGGGAAAAGAAATTTCTCGGTATAATATTGATTGGGGAGGTCAATACGTTAATTATGACGAAAACATTGGAAACAAGATTACGCTTGATGATATAAAGTCTAAAGAGGGTATGAATAAGCAAAATCGGATAGATTATGCTTTACGTACACCAGACCTGTTTGAAAGTAAAAAAATTGTTGTTAGAAAAACAGGTGATTCATTGATTGGCTGTTTAGACAATAACAATTATTACTTTGATACGCTTGTGCATGGAATCTACAAAAAAGAAGATGGTTATGAATTAGAACCTTTATTGGCGGTACTAAACTCTAAACCTGTAACGAAATTCTATCGTTTATTGCATGATATAAAAGGGAAAGTTTTTGCTAAAATAAGTTTAGACAATCTTGGGTCATTTCCTATTCCAGATAACATTGCTTCAAAAGAAAATGGGTTAAAGGAAAATGTTGAATTTCTTTTAGAAAAAACAAAAGAAGCTGAAAACGCACGGTTAAAGTTTATCAGCTTATTACAAAGCAAGTTCGATATAGAAAAACTCTCAACCAAGTTGCAAAAATGGCACGAATTGGAGTTTAAAGACTTTTTGAAAGAATTGAAAAAAGCCAAAGTGCAACTTTCACTTTCGGAAGAAGCCGAATGGATGCAATATTTTAACGAACAAAAGCAAAAAACTCAGGAATTAAAATCGGAAATCAATAGGGTAGATGCTGAAATTGATAAAATGGTTTATGAATTGTATGGTTTGAGTGAAAAGGAAATTAAAATTGTGGAGGGGAGTTGATATGAGTAAAAAACTAAATAAAAATACATTCTTACGTTCATTTAAAGTCTTTTCAGACAATTCCTTCGATATTTTCTTGGGTTCAGGAGCCTCCGTTAGTTCAGGTATTCCAACAGGAAGAGAATTGATTTGGCATTTTAAAAGAGAAATATTTTGTATTGAAAAAGGCATTCATATTGATAAATTCAGGGATTTACAAATTGAATCAAACCAGAACAGAATACAACAATATTTTGAAGAGAGAGGAGATGCTAATATTTCAAATGAATATTCACATTATTTTGAAGAATGTTATCCCGACCCGTTGGCAAGAGAAGAATTCATCACAAAATTAGTTCGTGACAAAAAACCATCTATAGGTTTTTTGTGTTTGTCGGCTCTTATTAATAATTCAAAGTTTAATACCGCTTGGACAACTAATTTTGATGATTTAATAGAAAAGGGAATGAGCAAATTAGATATTAGTTGCTCTGTAATTTCTCCCGAAAATTCAAGTTCTATTCAAAAATACAAAGACGATACCTTACCAAAAGTAGTCAAACTACATGGTGATTTTCGTTACGATCCATTACAAAATACAGATGATGAGTTACAACAGTTAGAAGATAATTTACAGAGTTATTTATTAGAAGCTGGAAAATCAAAAGGATTGGTTGTGATTGGTTATTCGGGGAGTGATAAATCCATAATGGATACACTTACAAAAGCTCTAGAAAATCCAAAAGCTTTTCCGAAAGGGCTAATCTGGTGTATCCCAAAAGGATTAACTCCATCTTCTGACTTAATTGATTTAATAAGTAAAGCTGATGCTCTAAATCAACGTTCAGGGTTTATCGAAATTGATAGTTTCGATTACTTCATTCACGAACTTTATTCAGTTTGTGCATTAGAAAATGAACAAATTGATAATATTGAAAATATCAGGTTTGAAGAAAGAAAATCCTTTAGGTTAACACAATCCTCAGCTTACACAACTCCAGTTTTATTAAATGCAATTAAAGCAATTCAATATCCTACATCAATTTATTCAACCAAAACCAATTTAGAAGGATGGAAAGAATTAAGACAAATTATTAAAGATAAAAATGTAGTAGCTTCTTTACACAAGGGTAGTACTCTAATTTGGGGAGTAGAAGACGAAATTAAAGAAGCTTTTGAGGGATATTTTGAAGATGAATTAAAACTAATAGATATACCTGAAAAACTCTATTATTATTCTGATTCTGTTTTCTTGGGTATGATGTATGATTTAGTTGAGAACTCCTTACTACGTGATTACGGAATGTATTCATGTTCAAAAGGAAAAATACGAAAGGTGTTTTCTAAATCGCATCAAATTGCAATTGATGAAATAGAGAACATTAAAAAGTGGAAAAGATATTTTAACATCCCTAGCGATATTAAAATTTATGAAGCATTTGAATACAAACTCGAACTGATAAATCGTAAATTGTTCTTTTTAGTTTCTCCAATAATTCATTTGGAAAAGGATGATGGAACAGATATCCCAAAAGAACAAATACAGAACCTTTCAAATCCAATAATTTCTAATAGATACAATAAACAGTATGCTCAAAAACTTACTTTTTGGCTTAAACTTTTGAAACAACAGAATGCTGATTTGAGTTTTAATATTGGCTCATTTCAAATCAAGTTGTCTTCATTTTATTCAACAGCAGGAACAAAAGTAGCGGAGAATATTTACAATTTTGATGGATTAAAAAAAATAAATGAACCAAGTATATTTTTCCATCATAATGATATAAATGTCTCGGCAATTCATCCTATTAAAGCTTTAAAAGCACATGGACCTCTTGAAGAAAGTTATAGTAAGGTAAATGGAGTACACAAAATTAATTTAGGTGTTATTTCTCCTGATTTTGGTTTTCAAAAAATAATTACACATCTTAATAACCTCACTGTTGCCATTAATCATAAATCAGAACGAGATTATTTAATTGAGTATCCAGGATTTGATGAGATTTATAAAAGACATCTTGAAATTCCGAAAGATGCTAATAGCCCATACAGCTATATAATAAAAAGTGAAGATTTGGCAAGTCTTGACACCATTCAATTTTACGATTATTTAAAAAGCTGTATTGATAGAGTAGTAGTTAGTCAAACAGATATTGATTGTTTAATAATTTATATTCCTGACCAATGGAAGAGGTTTAGAGAACTAAAGTCAGAAGATGTTTATTTTGACTTACACGATTCAATAAAAATATATTGTGTCAAGAAAGGTATCAAAATACAATTTATAGAAGAAAAATCAATTGGCTATTACGACCAAGCAAAAATTAGATGGTGGCTTTCTTTGGGCTTATATGTAAAATCAAATGCTACCCCTTGGAAAGTTAAAACAGATGATTTAGAAACTGCTTTTGTTGGATTGAGTTATGCTATTAGAAGAAATGTAAAACAAAAAGTGGTTTTGGGTAGTAGCCAGATTTTTGATTCAAATGGTAATGGTTTAAAATTTCTGATGCAACCGATAGACAATCCTATTTTTTATGGGAAGAACCCTTTTATGAGTAAAGAAGATGCTTTTCGTTTAGTAACGAACATAAGAAATACATATCATAAAATTGACCCGAATATTGGTTTGAAAAAATTGGTAATTCACAAAACAACTCGCTTTACTAAAGATGAAATAGAAGGAATTAGTAATGCAGTTGAAGGAATTGACAATGTGGAATTATTACAAATTCAACAATTTACTAATTGGAGAGCTATAAAACTCATTAAAGACAACAACACACAAAAACATAAACCATTTGGCTACCCAATAGAAAGAGGAACAGTTGTTCAATTAGATGATTTCTCATTTTTACTTTGGACGCATGGTTTAGTTAATCATCAAGAATTTTTAAAACCGTATTATCAAGGTAAAAGAGGAATTCCTATTCCAATGTTAATTAGAAGATTTAGAGGTTCAGATTCTATTGAAACGGTTGCAAATGATATTTTAAAGTTAACTAAAATGAATTGGAATGGAGCTGAATTGTATAAGTCTTCACCTGTAACTATTGATTTTTCTCAAAGATTATCCGTAATGGGAAAACAAACCGAAGAATTAGCAAATAAAGCTTACGATTTTAGATACTTTATATAATGACTAAACTCTATAAATACGCCCAACACTTTGTTAAACTTGAATTAATGAAAGCTCGGTTAGGGGTTTTTCAAAATGAAAGTGCAAATAATGGAGTTGAATTTATTGTAAAGACTAGTACTGGAGCGTATCATGAATTGTATTTACAAACGATTAATTTAGAAAAGGATAGGAGCGTTAAAATTATTAAACAGGAATTAGGAGAACCCAAAGACACACTTTGGGTTGCATTAGTACTATTCATGAAGGAAATGGAGTCTGTTTTATATTTAATTCCGTCAAAAACACTTACAAAACCAGACGATTACATTTTCATCGACAATGATCAAAGCGAGAGATTCAAACACTTGTCTAACTGAGAGATTAAAGTGTTTACTAAAGCAATTCCACAACTTAGCAAATACGCATTTGCTAATATGATTAAAAGAATTTCCTAAAAACAGCTAAATCAAGGTTAAAATAATATTATGTTAAACCTGACTGCCGTCAGGCAGGTAGAAAGTCAACTCAAGGCTTTTTATGGCATCTTAATAATTTTGTCCTAAAACAAGGAAAAGCTTACGTGCGATAGGTCTGGTAAACTTTACACGAGTCCGCCGGCTGGCGGACGGCTTGTAATGCGTGAAGGAAGATAATCCGTAGTTTTAGAAAAATTAGTAAGCAGCCTTGATTTGTTATCTGCCAACAATGTTGGCTCATGAGATCGTTTGTTATATATAGCGTTAACTCGTCGAGAACTGCGAAGCACTCGTTGATACCTTTAAAAAGTAATTAAGTCGTTAACAATCGAATATTTGCATTTAAATAGCATAATTACCCAGGAAAACGATTTCTAACCAAATAACCGTCTTAGAATCGAATACCTGCCAGCCGAAACTTTAGTGAAGGCTGGTTTGAAATTAGGAGCGTATAATTATCTGCAAAATGCAATTCTCATAAAAAAGAAATTCTATTTAGGCGAAGCCCGGAATCCCGATAATAGTTTTGTAAGCTTTTGATTTTTTCAAAAGCAACAAAAACTTTAAATCGGGATGGAGACATAATATTAATTATAGCTTGTCTGCCGGAATGAATATGAAGGCTGATTGA
>JAUWQL010000087.1 GCA_030611105.1 Bacteroidales bacterium | reverse complement strand
GGATTCTCCTCAAGATAATTAGCTAAGGACTGACTTACCGCCTGATCTACAGAACCCATTACTTCTGAATTATCTAATTTAGTTTTAGTCTGTCCTTCAAATTGAGGTTCCTGAACTTTAACAGAAATAATAGCAGTTAATCCTTCACGAAAATCATCTCCACTAATATCAAATTTTAGTTTAGCAAGCAAGCCCGACTTTTCAGCATAACTTTTTAATGTTCTGGTTAATCCACGGCGGAAACCTGATAAATGAGTCCCACCCTCAATGGTATTAATATTGTTTACATAAGAATGAACATTCTCAGAAAATGATGTATTGTAACATAATGCTATTTCAACAGGAACACCATTTTTTTCAGTATCCAGATAAATTATGTCATTGATAAGTTTTTCACGGGAGGTATCAAGGAAAGAAACAAACTCTTTTAATCCTTCTTCTGAATAAAAAGAATCTTTTCTGAATCCATTTCCATTTTCATTTCCATTTTCATTTCCATTTTCTTCAACTTCTCTTCTATCTTCAATAGAAAGGTGTATTCTTTTATTTAAGAATGCCAACTCACGCAATCTTGATGCGAGTACCTCATAACGATATTCTTTAACTTCGAAAATACTACTGTCCGGTTTAAAAGTAATTATTGTACCTGTCTTATCAGTATCACCAATTATTTGAATATCACCCTTTGGTTTTCCAATCTGATATTCCTGAACATATATTTTACCATTACGATGAATTTCGGCACGTAAATGAGCTGAAAGTGCATTAACACATGATACACCAACACCATGCAATCCACCGGAAACTTTATATGAATCTTTATCAAATTTACCTCCTGCATGAAGAACCGTCATTACAACTTCTAATGCTGATTTTCCTTCTTTTTCGTGAAGATCAACAGGAATCCCTCTACCATCATCAGTTACCGTTATTGAATTATCCTCGTTAATAATTACATCGATATTATTACAAAAGCCTGCCATAGCTTCATCAATTGAATTATCGATTACCTCGTATACTAAATGATGAAGGCCTCTTTCGCTAATATCACCAATATACATTGCAGGCCTTTTTCTAACTGCTTCTAATCCTTCTAAAACCTGAATACTATCAGCTGAATAATCATTATTGTCACCATTTTGTATAGCTCCATTCTTCAATTCATCATTTTTCAGATCGCTCATCTTATAATTATTTAGTTATTACATTATTTAAAATTTGACAATACTTAAGCATTTCTGAGTAAAAATCACCCAGTTTGATATTATATTTTCAAATACTTTTTAAATGGATTTTTTTCGTTTTTTCAACACCCAAGGATACGTTTATATCAATCTTATTTTCAGGCTATTACAAAATAAGGTCAAACCTGTTTTTTAAACATGTAAATATAGTAAAAATATGTGATTTTTAGGTGATTATATCGAAATAAAATAGTGTGATTTATTAACAACAAATTCACATTTTTTTCAACTAATTATCATCAAATTTTAGAACGAATATGTAATACCTAATAAAATATTAAATCCGTAGGTTGGATAATAATTCCATTCATAATAACCATCAGACAATAAATTATTTAATTGTATAAATCCTGATAATACTTTTGAATATCTGTACTCAGCTCCTAAATTAATATCAATTGCCGACTCTAATTCAGCAATATTTCCTGTATCATCCAACTTAGCATATCGTTTCCCAATAGCTAAAATATCGCCTTTTAGAATGATTTTATGACGTATATTATATCTTGTTGTAAAAGTTAAGTCGAAAGAAGGTTTATGCCATGCTTCGGCCTCATTTGTCATTTCATAATTTTTGTAATTAGCTTTTGCATGAAACGTTAATTCTTCGGAAGGAGAAACAGAAATTTCTCCAAAATAATTTATGAGTGTAATATCATCATAAACAACACTAAATTGATTACCAATACTATCAGAGCTTACCAGATCATTAATAAAAAATGGCATGTCATCAATTAATGAATATGATATTTCAAAGTTGTAATACGTAGTTGAGTTAAAATTACCTCTTATACCTCCAAACAGAATAATTTTATGATCGGTATTTAATACTCCCGTTCCAGGTACTAAAAATGGATTAACCTGGCTCATTTTCCGGAAATTATTTATTTCCAGTTTACCATCGACCCCGGCATAAGGAATCAGGTAATGATTTGCCATATCATATTCCAATCTTGCCACAGGATAATAAAGCGCTTTTGAGTTATCGCCACGAATATCAGAAAAAATATTAATTCCTGCTTTAATACGCCATTTATCTCCAAACTTGCCCAACCAGGGGTTTATTCTGATAATTGTATTGTTTGAAGAATCGATTTTCTCGCTGGTTGAATAATGCTCTATTGCAACATTAACACCTACCATTTCTTTTGTAAAAATCTTATTTATATCTCCTGCTATTGTAAAACCTAATTCATTATTTTCGAAGTTATCTTTTGTATTATAAAGATTTACTCCAAAATCATAGTTAATATGAGTAGAATCAACATGATTACTCTTATAGTTTGCATTTAAATTAAGTGTCAAATAGTTTTGCTTAATGTTGTCCTTTTCTAAAATTGTATCTACGCGGGTATCATAACCGTA
This sequence comes from Bacteroidales bacterium, assembly GCA_030611105.1. GTDB lineage: Bacteria > Bacteroidota > Bacteroidia > Bacteroidales > UBA12077 > UBA12077. The sequence goes on along the minus strand of JAUWQL010000087.1, from coordinate 13,411 downwards.
AAAATATCTCGTATTACTTAACAGTCCCATTTCGCCCTGAATAATAGAACTTTTCATATATTTTTTACCAAAAAATCGCAAGTCGTTATCGCAAAATCCTGCAAACTCTTTTTCGTCATTATCGAAAGTGGCTTGTCCAATGGAGTTTAAAAATTTGTAATAAGCACCAATTGAATATTCCTTTGAACGTTTATTGTTAACATAAGCCTCCAGCATAGGCAACATTTTTGTTCCTAATCCTACCTTAACATAACTGTTATATAGTTTTGACAAGGGTTCTCCAACCATTTTTGCCGGCTTAATAGGAGTAATAGTATATCCTACATTCATCGGTTTCGTTTGAAGCATATATTTTATTTCCGGGATGATTTTTACCGTATCGGTAATTCTGGGCAAATGTGTTAATTTATAGGCATCAGAAATGGTAGGTTCATAAGGTTTAACAACCTTAACTTCTTTTACTAATCTTTCCTGTGCGTTTAGGCTTTTAAATCCTAAAATTAAAAAACCTAAAATGTGAATGTATATAAAAATCTTTCGAATCATATCTTAATTTCTTTATTTTAAAATTGTATTGTATCAGGTACTGCTTCAAATAATTCGTTGTATTGTCCTTCTTTATTCCCTTCAAAATTCAATTCTATTTCGTCAGTTCCTTTTTGTTCCATTTCTAATTTCTCTTTTTCGACTATAGAGTTATATTTCTTTGTTGCTAAGGATATTATTTCATCCTCAACACTCGGATCGTAATTGTCTATAATACTTTTTAGCGTATGTTTTGCTTGAAACATATCATCCTTTTTCAGGTAAACATCTGCCAGCAATATAAAAGATTTTGCTAACCAATATTCCTGAGAAGTATTATGAGAAGCAAAATCAAAAATTTCATGTTCGGCAACATCAAGCTGATTATCTTGAAAATAAATTTCGCAAATTAAATATTTTGATTCAGCTCCTTCATTACTGTTAACTTCTTCAGAAATAATCCTGAACTCATCGAGAGCCAATTCGTTGTTTTTGTTTGAATATAACGCTTTACCTTTTTTGTAGTGCGCTTCACGTTTGTATTCTCCTGATATTTTTTCAGTGTGCAATACTTTATTAGCAGTTTCAATAACCCGGGTATGATTATTCAGCAAGTAATTACATCGCATTTGCCCTACACGTGATTCAATTAAGCTATTATTTACTTCGGCAATTTGATCTAATTTTTGATAGTTAGACAGTGCATCTTCGTAGTTTTTATTACTAAAGTTAATTGCTGCTGCTGCCAATAATGCTTGCTCGGTAAAAGTATTTTTTGGTTTATCAATTACAAAATTGTATGATTTTAGTGCTCTCTCAAAATTTTCATTTCGGTTCTGACAATCGGCCAAATAAAAATGAGCATTTAACACAAACGAACCATCAGGGAATTTTGTGAGATAATCATTAAACTGCAGGATTGACTTTTCGATATCACCTGCCATGTATAATTTTTCAGAAGATATATAAGTCAAGGAATCCTGTTCAGATAAACTAACATCTGCAAATTTTCCAAGGCCGTTTACATAGGCAAAATATGAATCGACATCATTCATATCAACATAAATATTTTTTATACCGGTAAGTGCATTTTTAGCTTCTGCAGTTCCCGGAAAATCTGCTATAACTCTTTGATAATATTTTAATGCCTCTTGATTGTTATCTCTGTTATAATTCAACAACCCAAGCTGTACCAGAGATTTTTTAACATAACTGCTTGATAAATACTCTTCGATTATTTGCAGATATTTCTCTAATGCTTTATCAGGATTTTGTAGGTCCAAATGACTTTTCGCCATTTCGAATAATGCATCATCAACATAAACAGATTCAGGATGCTCATCTAATAAACGCTGTAAAGTATTCAGTTTTTTCTCAGGACGGGTTAATAATCCAAGTGAAAATCCCCGTTGAAATAATGCGTAATCTTTATCTAACAACCCAACTTCAATTGCTTTATCGTAAAACTCAATGGCTAACCAGTACGTTCGACTAATAAAATAGCTATCACCAATTCGGTTATAAGCATCAGCAACAGTTTTTGACTTTTCGTTTTTAGTGAATCCAATATATTTTCTAAACCATTGTATTGCATTTGGATAATCTTTCAACTTAAAATATGCATATCCCATATTGTAATGTGCAAGATTATACTCTTCTAACTGAAATGCTCCACTTGTTATAAGAAAATTATTATATGATTCTACCGCATTTTCATATTCACCTAACTGATAATACGCCTCAGCTTTCCAATAATTGGTTTGTGCAGCAATAGCCCTGTTATATCCCGGATGTTGCATCGATTTATCAAAAGTTTCAATTGTCTCCTGATAATGAAGATTATTAAATAACTCCAAACCACGATAATAAGCCACCTTCTGAAAAGCCTCTTTCATTCCATGATCTTTCTCCGAAATCATTTCTAAGGACCTTAAGGCCTCTTTATAATTACTGGTATACAGATAGGCCATTACAAGAAAGTTGTAAGCATCATCTAAACGATCCGAATTTGGATAAAGTTCTATGAATTTATGAAAGGCACCAATTGCCTCATTGAAAGGAGAATGATACATTTCATAAGTTAACAATGCATAATTAAATAATGCCTCCTCCTTTATTTCGGGATCGAAGTCGAGTTTCGAAGCAAACTCAAATGCTAACATTGCTTTGTTTTTCTGATCTAATTCAATATAGCAGTCTGCAATATGAAAATAAGCATTTTGTGCCAGTTGGTCTTTTTCATATAAAACTTTTTCGAAAGATATAGCCGCACTATCGTAATGCTCTAACTTATAATAACAATAAGCTAATTGATAATAATCTTTTCGAGCAACTGTCTTAGCTTCGTTGGCATGTTTTTGTAAATATTTAATAGCATCTGTAAATTGCTGCTTTTTATAATATGAATCGCCAATAACTTTAGCAATTTCAGGAGTTCGTTTAGCACTGGCCCCTTCCAGTAATGGAGGTGCATATTCAATAATCTCATCGTATTTACCCTGTAAATAATAAATCTGGGTAATGTAATAAGGAACAACAGGTGCAAATGTTTCGTTTTTGCTTAGTTTTTGAAAACCTTGCATGGCTGTTTCATAATTTTTATCCTGATAAGCTATATGCGAATAATAGTAATTTGCAGGTGCGGTATATTTTGTATTTACATCTTTTATTTCGTAAAAAGCTGAACTTGCTTTATCGTATTTCTTTCGCCTAAAATAGCTATAACCAAGTTTAAAATACAGCTCTTCTTTTTCCTCTTTGTTAAGTTTGTCTTTATTCAGCTCATTAAACCACTTTATTGCCTGATTATATTGCTTTTGTCGATACTGAAATTTCCCCATGTGAAAATAAGCAGCGTTTACTTTAGAATTTTCAGGACGCTCTGCAATGAATTTAGAAATCATGTATTCAGCATCTTCATTAAATAGCTCAATAGCGCATAATGCTGTATAGAATTCAGCATTTGCCTTAAACTCAATATTTAAATCACCATAAGATTCAATTGCATTCTGAAAGTGTTTTTGGGCTACTCCATATTTTTGCTTTTCGAAAAGCTCCAGTCCGGTTTTATATTCCAAATCGGGATCGGTATAAATCATCGATTTTTGAGCAAACACTTCAAATCCGACAGTCAGCAATAAACTAATTGTAAGTATTTTAATATATTTTATTTGTATCATAGATTCTGTCCTTGAAATTCGCATAAATTTAAAAATAATAAACATAACAGTTCGTGTATTAAAGCCTTTTTATATTAACATTAAACTGTTAATTACGCAAAATATTATTTGCTTATCGTTTTAATTTCCCACTTATTAACAATTACTTTTTTTTATCTACATTTGTGATTAAACAAATAGCATACCATGTATTTTTTAAAAACACAAGGGACAGATAAAATACCTGATTATGTTCAAATAAGAGATAATCATTTTGTTTTACTGGCACATTTTAAAACAAATAATCCTGAAAATCAGATAAAAAAACATAAGCTTGAAAAATACAAACAAGAAATTATAAAATTAATAGAAACAGCACCATTTGGAACTCTTTATAAATTATAATTGATTATTGAGAATTTAGTATTATGTACATTTATTAATCATTAGACAATATTCATTAAACATTGATACAATGGCTTTAGATACAATAATCGAATTCGAAAACGCAAATATTTTTCAAAAGGATAATCTAATCCTTAAAGATGTTAACCTGGAAATAAATAAAGGTGAATTTGTATACTTTATAGGTAAAGTTGGAAGCGGAAAAACCAGCCTGATAAAAACAATTAATGCTGAAATTCCTTTAATGGAAGGCGAAGCCAGGGTTGTCGGTTTTGATCTCACCAAATTAAAAACAAAACAAACACCGCTCTTAAGAAGAAAATTAGGTATTGTTTTCCAGGATTTTAAATTATTAACGGACAGAACTGTTTTCGACAATCTCTTGTTTGTATTAAAAGCTACCGGCTGGAAAAACAAAAACGATATTAATGACAGAATAGCTGAGGTTCTTGACAGAGTTGAATTAAGTTACAAAGGATACAAAATGCCTCATCAGTTATCGGGAGGTGAACAACAACGTGTTGTAATTGCACGTGCTTTATTAAATGATCCGGAAATTATTCTTGCTGATGAACCAACCGGGAATCTCGATCCTGAAACATCAGAAAATCTGATGAAACTTTTTCTCGAAATTAGTAATAACGGACGTGCTGTTGTAATGGCAACACATGATTATAACATGGTTAAGAAATTCCCTGCCAGAACATTAAAATTTGAAAACGGAAAAATCATTGAGCAAAATCAAAATGAAGAAATTGATTTTGAGAGTTTTAAGGAATAAAATAATTAAATAAAAGTCTATAGCTAAATTCATTAAAGTCATCTATCCTAATTTCTGATGTTCCTAATAGATAAATTGCAAAATACATTTAACAAAGAGACTTATAAAAATGTATTTATCTTATTTACAGGATCATCACTAGCCCAAACAATACCTCTCCTTGCTACATTAATATTAACACGATTTTTTACTAAGGAACAATTTGGAGTATTTTTCTTTTATTCATCTTTATGCATGGTTCTTTCGATGGTTATATCATTAAGATTAGAATTGGCAATAGTACTTCCATTAAAAAAGGATGATGGGAAAACTCTATTTTTTTCAAGTCTATTAACTTCTGCAATCTTATCATTTGTTGTATTTCTTGCTATATTCTTTTTATATAAACCAATTGCAACTGTACTTGGTGAAAAAAATATAGGTAAGTTATTATACCTTCTTCCAATTTCAACATTCTCATTAGGAATTGTACAGTCATGCTCCTTTTGGTTTAACAGAAATAATAACTTTAAAAATATATCAATAACAAAAATTACTAAATCAACAATTTCATCAATTATACAAATTAGTTTAGGAATACTTTCCTTTCTGAAGTATGGTTTGATAATAGGGTTAATAAGTGGTCAATTAGCATCGGCTATTTATAGTTTATATTTCTCATTTAAAGAAAAAATTACCGAAAGCAAATATTTCTCTTTTGGAAAAATGTTTACACTTATAAATAAATACAAAAATATTCCAATTTTTAATACTAGTATTTCGGTTTCAAATACTCTATCTAATCACCTGCCTATATTTCTATTGACAAGTTTTTATAGTTTAGAAATGGTCGCTTTTTACGGATTAGCAAATAGAATTATTGCTACACCAATGAGTTTAATTAGTCAATCCGTTGGGGAGGTATTATATAATGAGGCAACAAAAAGATATAATAATGGTCAAAGCTTACGTAGCTTGGTATTATCAACTTATAAAAAGTTAGCAAAATTAGCCCTGATCCCATCTATTATTTTATTGATTATCGCTCCATATTTATTTAGTTTTCTTTTTGGAATTGAATGGAGGTTGGCAGGAACTTTCACTCAACTTCTAATTCCTTGGCTTTTTATTGGGTTTTTAAATCTTCCAACAAGCTATATAATTACCATATTAAATAAACAAAAACAATTATTAATATATAATATTTTACTTCTGATTTTCAGGTTCTTTGCATTATATATCGGTTTTAAGTTTTTTGAAAGCGTTACATATTCAATATTTTTATTTGCACTTATCGGAGTTCTATTTAATCTTTTTCTTTTATTTTATATAATAAAAATTTCAAATACTAAGACTAATATTAAAATATCTTAATCTATAACCGATTCTATATAAATGATTAAAGTTGATTTTATTATAAATAAAGGATTTAAATGGCACACAGAGAATAACATTTCTGTTAAAGGTTTTTTATTTGATTCAAATCAGCATTATTACGAAAAAGAAGGATTAATTGATTTTTTTAAAGAAGTAAAAACCAAAAAAGATTTATTTGAAAAAATTTCCAACATAAATGGTCTTTTCACAGTTTTTATACAACTGTCAAATACCGAATTTTTATTAGCTAATGATATAATCAGATCTTTCCCTATATTTTACTCAACTCAAAATGACGTTTTTAATATTTCCGATAGCGCATCTGAAATCATAAAAACAATCCCAAGCCCTGAATTACATTTACGGGCAAAAAACGAACTATTATCATCAAGCTATGTGAGAGGTTCAAATACCATAATAAAAGAAATGTTTGTAACACAATCAGGACAAATTTCACAGTACCGTAATGCAAAATTACATTCTGAGTTTTATTTCAATTATCACATATCAATAGAAAATAACTCATCATACGAACTCCAGAAAGAACAATTAAAAGAGAACATAGATAAAACCTTTGAACGACTTGTTATTTCTCTTGGCGAAAGAAAGGCAGTAATACCACTTAGTGGAGGCTTTGATTCAAGGCTTATAGCTTGCAAACTAAAAGAACTTGGTTTTAAAAATGTACTATGTTACACATATGGAAAATGGAATAATAATACGGAAAGGGAAACATCACAGAAAGCAGCAAAAAAGCTAGGGTTTGATTGGGAATTTGTTGAATACAATAAAAAAACTGTAGGAGATTATCTAAAGGACAAAACTTTTGGACATTTCTGGCAATATTATTCCCAACTCTCTACGACCCCAATGTTTCACGATTATTTTGCTGTAAAGTTTTTTAATGAAAATCGTATTATTCCCAATGATTCAATTTTTATTTCAGGGCATTCAGGCGACTTTCTTGGAGGAAGTCAACTTTATAAAAATGGGAATATTAAAAAAGAAGCATCCTTAAAAAAGATAGCAAAGAATATATTCAAACAAAGATTTTTACTTACTAAACTATCTTCTGCTACTGAAAAGGAAATTATTAATAATATTTATTCTCAGCTTCAGCATCAACACAAAAATCATGCACTCCCGATGGCTTATACTATATTTGAAGACTGGGAAGTAAAAGAAAATCTCTCAAAATATAATGCTAACGCTGCACATATATATGATTTTTTCGGATATGGATACCGACTTCCATTCTGGGATAAATCATTAGTTAATTATTGTAAAACAATACCATATAAATACAAATTCGGAAAAATTATATATGATGACGTTTTAAAAAATTATTTTAAAAAATTCAACATTGACTTTGAGGCAGGAAGAATGCTAACTCCTGATGAATTTCAATTTTATAAAGTCAAAAAAAGAATAAAGTCAGTTATCCCATCAAGAATGGCAAATTATTTAAAACCTAAACCTGATCCATTAAATTATGAATTTGCACAATACTACATGAAAGAAGAGCTTGAAAAACAAAAATCTTTTTCAGCAAATAAAATAAAAAGCAGAAATAGCATTTTTACTTATTGGTATATTATGCAAATTGAAAAGTTATTAAACAATAAATAACAACGAATGAAAGTAAATATGCTTATAATAGGAGCCGGCAGATCCGGAACAAGCAGTTTATATGAACACTTAAAATCTCATCAGGAAATATGTTTCTCTAATATAAAAGAAGTCCCATATTTTTCGATCTCAGATATTTACAAAAGAGGAAAACCATATTATCATTCTTTTTTTAAACCTGATAAACAAAAAATTATTGCCTCTTCTGACACGTATCTCTTTATTGATCAGGAAGCTCCAGAAAGGATTTTTGATTATAATCCGGATATGAAAATAATCATTATGTTTCGTGAGCCGGTTGAACGTTCTTATTCATCATATATTTATGCTATAAATAATGGACACGAAAAAAAAACTACGACATTCCGAGACGCTTTTAATAATGAAAAAGAAAATATTAGCAATACCTATATTATTGCAAGAAATAATCTTGGGCATTTTTACACCGGACTTTACTACAAGCATATAAAATACTGGATGCAATTTTTCCCTAAAGAGAATTTCCTGCTAATTAAAACAAGTGAATTAAAAAAGAATTATCAGGAAGTTTTAAAAACCGTGAGCAGATTCTTAAATATTGAAGACTTTGCAAAAAAAACCGAAATTAAAACAAATGAAGCATCTGGAGTTAAATTTATGTTTTTACACAAATTCTTGATTGACAGGAATTCTAAACTGAGAAAAGTTTTAAGTAATATATTTTCTAACTCTTTTAAAGAATTTATTTTTAATTCAGGAATTATTGAGAAATTAAAGAATCTCAACAAAAAAGTGGATTTGTATAAACCAATTAGCGAAGATGATAAAGAGTTTGTAAAGAAGTATTTCGAAGAAGATTTACAGTTACTTAAAGATGAATTCAATATTAGCTTCTAAAATCAATTTCTCCTAATCACATTTTTTCCAATTAATTTTTTACCTAAGTAAGCTAAATATTCTTTGGTAATTATCTGCCCGACAGATTCATTTAATTTCTCAATAGGAAGTCTTTGTAAGTGTTTCGGAAAAAATTCATCTTTTAATCCGGCACAACCAAAAGACAAATCAACCAATTGATTTTCTGAAGAATATATAGTTTCAAAAAATTGCTTTGAAACTTGGTAATCTGTAAACGGGAATGCAAAAAGGCTATGCTTTTGTGTAAAATTACTTTTTATCCATTGGATGCTTTCTGAAGTTTGTTTTAATTGCTCGTCAAATGAGATTTTAAAATACTCAGGGTGATCAACACTATGTGCTCCTACAGAGAATCCCTGATTTATCAGATCTTTTATTTGTGCCGATGTAAGATACGGTTGATTAGTTTTAAGAAACTCATCAAAATCATAATTAAGAATCTCAGCTACCTTATCAATCAATAATTTGTTATTATAATTAATACTTAAAATAGCTCTGCATATTTCATCTTCTTTTTCAGGATTATTGATCAAATTAGAACCTATTTCACTAATCTGATTTTTACTTATACTTTGTAATTTTATTTCCTCAACCAACAAACTGGCTTTATATCGATAAAATAATTTTTTATTATCAATAAAATCAGAATTAACGAAAAAAACTGCCGGGATTCCCTTTTGTTTTAATATTGGAACGATAACTTCATAAACTTCCCTTAAGCCATCATCGAAAGTAAATAAAACTGAATTTCTTTTTATATCATTTTGACTACTAACAGAATCAATTAAAGCCTCAATATCAATTGGTTCGTAATGTCTTAAAATAAAATCGATATCATTAATAAATTGTTGAGTGTTCCGAACAGAATATAAATTTTTGATATGCCCCAAATCATTATCACTCACTACATGATACAGTGGTAACAGCAATCTTTTACCAGATAATTTTATAAGATTACTAAGCATTACAACAATTTATTTAATGGCCAAATTAATCTATTTTGTCTATAATGATAATATTTAACAGGGACAGCTCCAAAGCCGCTAAAAAATCTGGCTAAACCATTAATTGAACCTCCCTCAAAGTCGAAGGTCTCTTTCTTTTCTGTATACTTTTGAATAATCCAATCTATCAATAAAAACATGGCCGATTTTTCTTTTCCTGGTTCATTCGATGACGAAACCAAAAATGTTAATCTATTTTTGTAATTAATTAAAAATACTACTGAAAGGAAATCATTTTGCAAATTAGTTACTGCATAACTTTCTCCAATTCTTTTTTTAACAGTGGTTTCTATTATGTTTAATAACTTTTGATAGTGCCATTTACTTAAATCGTTTACAGGATTATCTTTTTTAAAACTCCATAGTTCCAAGGGTGAAATATTCTCAATAATCTTTAACTCCTGTTTTTTTGCCTTATTTATATTTCGTTTTGTATTTGTTGAATAGTTGCTTTTAATATAATCGTAATTTGCAGATAAGTTTAATTCAAAATTAGTTCTTTCCGAACTATTTAATCCTGAATTAAAATTTAAGTTTAAAGAAACATACTTATATTTTGCCGGAATTGATTTAATAAAATCTTCAGTTAAAAATCCTTCATTATTCTGTTTGCAATAAACTCCCAATTGCTGACAAAATGGTGGCTGAATTAAATATTTCAAGCCATATTTTTTCTTAACCGGCAGGGGCATTATAATTTCATAATCTCCCGAAATTAAAGCTTCCCAGCCAGGGGAAACAATATCTAAATACCAGGATAAAACATACACTAAGCCATTTCGGGCATTTTCAATTGCAGAATCCCATTTCTGTTTATCAATCTGATTATGTTTAAGGTATTTTATTTCCAAAATCCGGAGGTTTATTCTTTCTTTTTAAAATTATTGAAGTCTAATTTATTTATATACTCTTCAATTCTATTCATTGATTGTAGCATGTCTTCAAGAAAAAGAATAAACTCCCTTTTATTACACATAAATTACCTGTTTTAAAATTAATTCTTTTAATTGTGCCTTAAGTGCATTTTCCGTAACAAGATCAATCTTTCTACCTAATTCTTCTTCGAGAAACTTTTCAATATCAAAAAATTCCCAGCCAATTGGTTTTTTTAATGTTATCAAAATATCTATATCAGAATTATCAGTTGCATTTCCTGTGGCAAAAGACCCAAAAAAACCTATTTTATCTACAAAATACTTTTCAGATAAAATTGGCTTTAATTCTTTCAATTTATTTTCAAGATGACTGCGTGTTGTCATGTCCTATTATTTTTTAAATTTCATTTTTTTGAATCATCTCATCAAGTATTAGAATATCACTTTTAATAGTTTTCTATATGGCATATTGCAAAGTGGTTTTATTCTTTTTCTAAATATACCTCTATTTCCATTTTCAATTTAGGCAGATGATTCGATATTACTCCCCAAATAACAACATTATCAACTTTGTCATAACCGTGAATCACCCAATTTCGAGCATCCACAATTTGTCTTGCATTTTCAATCTTAATATCAGGTTCTAATTTCAAAATACGATTCATTGCTTCACCAATAATTTCTATTTCCCTTTCAATCCCACGCCGAAGTAATTTATTGTTCTGATACTCAAAAAAATCCCTCTTGTCTCCCAGGTAATCAAAGATTGAATCAATCGAAATTTTAATATCATATAAATATTTTTTTATTTCACGCTTCATAAATCAAAACTTTATTTTCGTTAATACTATCAATAAAATAAGGATTTGATAATGAACGTTCTGTTACAATATCAATTTCTCTATGAAACAGTTCCCTTAATTTGTAATGAAGCAAAAAATAATTATTAGTGTATTCTTCAACAGTTAATTTATCTGAAAATGAAATAAGAAAATCAATGTCACTATCTTCTCGAAATTTATCCGAAACTACAGAACCAAAAGCATAAAGTCTTTTTATCTTTAATGCTTTGCAAACATTTATTAAATCCTTTTTCCTATTTTCAAAAATCTTTTGCATTTTTCTTTTCTTACAAATTTAATAAACTTCTCAGGTAATATCACTTCCTTTTTTATTTTCATTTCTGGAATATGAACCAAACAATCCTATCATCTCCGGATTATAATTAATCAGGTATGATAATATGGTATTACTTATTTTCTGATATTCATTCATCTTTATTACTTTTTTCAAAAATAATTTCGAGCATCTTTTTGTAAACCGGCTCCCAGCCTTTCCAATGTCCATGATCACTTAATGATTCATTATGCCATAAACTTATAAATGTTCCGTTTACCTGTTTTACTTTTTGAATGATCTCCCCTATCTTGTTAACTGCTTCATCAACGCTAAGTTTTAAATACTGATTAAGCGTAGTATCCATAACCTGAAACGGATAAATTTTCAAATCGGTCTCTTTTTCGTTATATAAATCGTAAAAATTGAACGGGGTACAAGTTCCTGCTCTAAAGCCTACATCAGTTGCATAACCAAGAGTATAATCTTCTTTAATACCTAATTTAATTAAGTTCTGGTAAGTTTCAGTAAATAACAACTTTAAATAATGTTGACGACTTTTAGTAATAGTTTTTTTTGAAATACCTGATAAATAATCAAACTCCTTTTTAAGTTGATCAAAACTATTATTGGATTCGTACGAAGGATGAATTCCAATTTCTGCAACTTTCGATATTTCCTTTATTAGTTCCTGAAAAGCTTCATTATCTAAAGGGATATTTTTATCGTAAGTGTTATAATTTCCAACCAGGAAAAACCATAGAGGTTCAATACCATATTGTTTATGCAAAGCATCCAGATAACCATAAGTATCAAAAGGGTCTTTTTCGCCACTTAATGCCTGGAAACGTTTTATGTTCTCATTAACATCGAGCTTAAATAAATCGCGCATTGCAGCACCAATTGTTCTTACAGTCCCTTTATATAAATATGCATAAGCATTATCAATATCGATGGTTGAAATATATTTAAACTCTCTTTTACAAGTTTCAAAACCTGCCTGTCCGGCAGGCAGGTTTTCTTTCAGTAATCCGGATAACTTACAAGCCCATTGATCTATAACAGGATCGTATAAAAATCCATTTTTACCTGCCAAACTCTGATTTGCCTCAAAACGGCCATGTTTGTCGGCACTAAAAGGCAAATACTCTTCGTAACGGCTAATTAAATAAAAACTGGCAGCAAACAAATCAAAAGGGATGTCTGAATTTTCAGAAGTTTGAAAAAACACTTTGAGGTTTTCCCAATTACTTACCTCAATTTTCTTTTGTAAAATATTCGATTCAAATAAAATATCAGTCGGAATAATTTGAATACTTCCCTCCATTGGATCGGCAGTATAATTAATCTTAGGAAAATCAGATGAAACAAATTCGTTCTTATCAGTTATTATTCTAAATTCAACTCCCTGAATATCATTAAATAAAAATTTTAAGATATAATTGAGTCTTTGCGAAGTCTTATTTGTATAAATTAGTATCAATGGTTTTAGGATTTAGTTTATCCCAAATTTACAAAATTTTACTTAGTACATGACAAAAAATTATAATTACTTAAATGTTAATAACTTACAGGCATTTTGTTGATAAAATATCGTTAAAATATTAGGATAAGACCCTGATATTCAATTTGTTAGTTTGTTTAACCAAAACGCAAATTAACATG
>JAUWQL010000073.1 GCA_030611105.1 Bacteroidales bacterium | reverse complement strand
CGTAGCTCTTTATTCTCTTTTTCAAGCACCTCTAATTGTGCAACCCTTTTTGAGAGAAATTCTACTTTCTGTATTAATTCAAATATGATTCTGTCTTTGTCCAATCTTTATAAATTTTTACAAAGAAATTGGTAACAATTCTTTAAATCAAATATTTATAGCAGTATTTATCAAGAACAACATCAGTTTTTTGTTGATAATGGTCTGTTTTTTAATTTCCCAAAAAAATTGAACCAAATTATTGTTAATAACCTTAGCTTTATTGTTAATATCTGTATATTTTTAGGAAACACTGATTAGTTACATTTAAACTATTTTTGATTATAAAAGTCGAAACATTACCGGGATAATTAAATAAGTATAAAATTGCAGTTCATTACAAACAAATTACAGGTCATCGAAGGAATTGAACTATTGGTAGAAATAATCCAAAATTGCAATTTATTATTTACTAAGTTTACTAAATTATTTTAATTATTTTATGAAAAAACAGCGATTCAACTTCCTATTAATATTAATAACAGTAACTATAACCAATAATTCTTATTCGCAAGAAAATATTGATACCATATACGGACTTAACCCCATCCTTTATAATGGTCAAAAGTATTCTTATGCTGTTCCAACTACTGTAAAGGGAAATCAATATTTAGTTAATCAAAACTTCATACATGGTTTAGTCAATCTTAATGGAGAAACATTTAACGACCTTCAATTAAATTATGATATATACAACCAGGAAATTCTTTTAAAATTTGAATTAAATCACAGAACAATTGTTATTAAATTATTTAAAGAAAGAATTAAAGAATTTACACTCAATGATAAATCTTTTGAATTAATAACTGGTACTGATTCTATTAATATAATTTATCAGGTTTTTGGGAAAGGCAAATATAAGATATTACAACATTGGCAAAAGAAATTAAATCTTTCCAACGTTTCAGGAACAAGTAATTATGTATTCTCAAAACCATTAAAGTCGATGTACTTACAAGTTGATAACCAAAAAATAAAATATAAAAATAACAGAACCTTTGTATCATTAATAAATGCATCTAATAAAATAGAGATTAAAAACTATTTAAAACAAAATAAAATAAAAATAAAAAAGGCTTCTGATCAAAAACTTAACGAATTAATTAGCTTTTGTAATACTTTGTAAAATTGAAAACATACATTTTAATTTTAGCATTATCCTTCTTTTGTATCTCATTAAATGCCCAAACCAAGAACTACTTTGCATGTAATGTTGATAATATTTCTTTTAACGAATTTGTTCAACTAATTGAAAAAAAAACAGATGCTAAAGTATTTTTTGATAAGCAACTAACTACGGACATCAAAACATCTTTATCATCTGACAGTATTTTAATTATCAATGCACTAAATTTTGCATTAAAAGGAACAAACCTTAAAGTCTCTAAATGGCATGAACACTTTGTTATTCTTGAAGATGAAGAGTTGATAAAAGAACTTCCTAATTTCACGCAAGAAAAGGTTGATTCAACACTCGATAATAAAACAGGAATTACAAAAAGTAAAGAACGTTATATTTCCGGACGAAAACCTGATGTTATAGAAACCATTAATATTGGAAATAAAAATGCTCAAAGCAATGGTAAAATTAAAATTGCAGGAAAAATTCTTGATGTTGATACAGGAGAACCTATTATTGGAGCAACCATATATATTGAGGAAACTAAAACAGGTGCTGCTACAGATTTAAACGGATATTTTATAATCATATTAAAAAAAGGGAAATATAATGCGCGATTTTCTTCTCTGGGTTACAAAACAGGTAAATATTTACTCAATGTATATTCTGATGGAAGTATGAGAATTGAGTTAAAAATCGCCACCTTTTCTTTACAAGAGGCTGTTATTAAAGGTGATAGACAAATGGATATTAAATTTAAAGATCCTGGTCTTGAAAAATTAACGGCAAAATCAATAAAAGCCATACCAATGATGATGGGAGAAAGGGATATTCTGAAAGTATCGGAAATGCTCCCTGGAATTGTAAGTGTGGGAGAAGGTTCATCAGGGCTAAATGTAAGAGGTGGAAGTTCTGATCAAAATGCGTTTTATATTAATAAGGTGCCAATTTATAATACATCACATTTATTTGGTTTTTTCCCTGCATTTAATTCAGATATTATTAAAGATTTCTCAATATATAAAGGACATATACCTGCTGAATATGGAGGAAGACTGTCATCAGTATTCAATATTACAACTCGACAGGGAAATAGAAAGAAATTTAGCTTACATGGCGGATTAAATCCTTTATCGGCAAATGTAACATTAGAAGGCCCTATCAAAAAAGATAAGAGTTCAGTTTTATTTAGTGCAAGATCATCTTATTCTGATTGGATTTTATCAAGAATTGATGACCCGGTAATCAGAACCAGTAGTGCAAATTTCAATGACTTTTCATTGGGATTAAACTATGATTTCGAAAAAACACTGATTTCAGTTTTTGCATACTCAAGTGATGATAGATTTGATCTTTCTGATATAAATAGTTATACCTACTCAAACAGAGGAAGCTCAATTAACATACATCACAATTTTAACAATCTGCTTAGAATGAATGTAGCGCTTATTGGTTCTCAGTATGCTTTTAAAACAACTGACATGCAGGAAATCTCTACTGCATATAAACATTCTTATGAAATTAATCATTACGAATTACGTACCGATTTTACTCAAACATTAAATGAATTTAATGAGCTTGATTTCGGGTTTAGTGGTATCATTTATCAACTTGACAGAGGTTCTATTACTCCATATGGAGAAGAATCACTACGCAAAACAATAAATCATGGAAAAGAACAGGGATTAGAAGCAGCAATTTATATTTCAGATAAATATGATGTTACTCCATGGTTAAATATTAGTGCAGGCTTTAGATATTCGTTTTATACACCACTAGGTAGCAAAGATGTTTATACTTATCTTGACAATCAACCAAGAGATACCAGGTATATTAATGACACACTATATTTTGATGCAAATGAAACTATTAAATGGTATAAAACACCTGAGTTTAGATTATCAATGAATTTTGAAACAGATCCAAACGGAACAATTAAACTTGCGTTTAATCAAATGAGTCAAAACTTGTTTATGCTTAATAATACAGTAACAGTTGCTCCTAACACCCAATGGAAATTGGCTGACTATCATCTAAAACCATCAAAAAGTAATCAAATATCAGTAGGAGTTTTCAGAAATATGCCAGCTAAAAATCTGGAAGGTTCTGTTGAACTGTTTTATAAAAAAACCACCAACTTCCCAGAATTTAAAGATGGTGCAGATTTCCTTAATAATCCTGTAATTGAAACTGAGATATTACAGGGTGATCAAAAGTCATACGGGGCTGAATTTTTGTTAAAGAAAACTGGTGGTAAAATTGATGGATGGATTGCTTATACATATTCCCGTTCATTTGTTCATATAGATGGTGAAAACTCCTGGGATCAAATCAATAATGGTAAAGAATATCCTTCAAATTTTGATATTCCTCATGTACTAAACACTGTAATAAATTATAATGTCTCAAAAAGAGTAACACTATCCGCTGTATTAACATACCAAAAAGGAAAACCTGTTACTTATCCGGTATCTGTTTATTATGTTGATGATACACCTTTAATCGATTACTCAGACAGAAATAAATATAGGATTCCTGATTATTTCAGAACAGATTTATCATTAACAGTTGAAGGTAACTTAAAAAAAGACAAATTAATACATAGTTCGTGGATGTTTAGCGTATATAATTTAACCGGTCGAAAAAACGCATATTCTGTATACTTTATCTCTGAAAACGGATATATTAAAAGTTATAAATATTCAGTAATAGGAACGCCTTTTTTAACAATAACATGGTTATTTAAACTTGGAAATTATGCTTCGCAATAAACCTATAATTCTTTACCTTATATTTATATTTTTAATATCATGTATTGAGGAATATAAGCCAATTATCGAAGTAAAAGACACTAATAAATATGTTGTTTATGGATGTGTTACAGATAATGAAGGCTACCAAACAGTAAATATCTCTTATACAACAAACACTATATTTCCTCAATATATCCCTGTAAGTGGATGTAATGTTCAGCTTAGTGATGATTTGGGAAATACATTTCAGCTAGAGGAATCAGGTTCTGGTGAATATAAAGCATGGATTAATCAATCTTATTTGAATATTGGGACTTCCTATAAAATTGATATTATAACACCAGAAGGAATAGAAATAAGTTCAGATTATGATATTATGCCAGATTGTGCCAATTTAGATTCTGTATATTATCTAATAGAAGATATACCCACCACCAATTCTGATAAACCAATACAAGGTATTCAGTTTTACACAGATTTTAGCGGTTCAGATCATCATTCTCAATATTACAAATACACCATTGAAGAAACATGGGAATATCATGCACAGTATCCTAATCAAGGGTTTTACAATGGGACCCTTACCAGGATAGACCCTCCAGATTATTCAAAATTAATTTGTTGGAAAACACAAATAGTACCCGAGATCCTTATTTTATCAACTAATAATTTATCGGAAAATAAATATTTTAAATTTCCACTACATTACGTTACAAGTACAGCAGAAAAATTAGTATTTGGTTATAGTTTACTGATAAAACAATATGCTCTTTCTGAATCAACCTATTTTTATTGGAGCAAAATAAAAAATAATATTATGAATGAAGGTGGATTATATGATACGCAACCTGAATTAATTCAGGGAAACTTATATAATGAAACAAATCCCAATGAGGAAATCCTTGGATATTTTTATGCCTCATCTGTCAAAACTAAAAGGATATTTATCGAAGAAATAAATGAATTAACATTAACATATAATTATCATTGTGTTGACCATATATTAAAATATGGTTTAAGATCTATACATCCGGGTGATTGGCCTGCATACATTTTATTTATAGAAGATTATCCATATAAATGGTTAAATGACAATTGTGTAGATTGCACTGGTCGTGGTGGAACTAATATTAAACCTGATTTTTGGCCATATTAATTATAAACTGAAAATGAAAAAACTACTAATTACCATTGAGTTTTTATTTATTGTTAATTTCATCTTTTGTCAGCAAATAAGTAATTATTCGGAGCAAACAATATTAAACATAGATCGAGCACTTTATATCACCGGTGAATCTATAAAGTTTTCAGTTTTGGTACTCAATAATGTGAATTATAATGAAAAGCTTTTAAGTAAAATTTTATACATAGAATTAATAACGTCAAATGGAAAGCAGATAATTGGGAAAAAATATAGAATTGATAATTCCAAATGTTCTGGAACCATTTCAATACCAAATAATCTAAACTCAGGAAATTATTATATAAGAGCCTATACTAAATTTATGCGTAATAATGGCCCATCATCTTATGATTACCAGTATATAAAAATTATAAATCCATACAATAAAGATATTTTAAATGGATTTAATCATTCTAATGAAACTAATAACTTAAAGTTGGTAAGTTTAACTGACGATCATAATAATTTTGATATAGAAATATCAAAAAATATTTTTTCGACACGAGAAAATGTTGCTATTAAAGTCAGTAACAAGCTTGTAGATTCATTACTAAATATTATTGTAACAGTAACACCTGAATTTACAGCAAATTATAAAAGAATATCATCACAGGAGACAACAAATTACTCAAATATTTATATACCGGAAACAAGAGGCATTACATTAACAGGTTTATTAAAGGACAAAACAACAAATTATCCATTATCGCAAAAAACAATAAACTTATCTATTTTAGAAGATAATAAGAATGTTTTTTATTCTGTAATTACTAACTTAAAAGGCTATTTCTATTTTGCATTGCCTGATTTACATGGAAATAAAGACATATTTATAAGTACGGAATACTTAAAAAACATAACTCCTGAATTGCTAATAGATAATGATTTTTGTACAAATAATATTGAATTACCAAATCCAAAATTTTCATTAACAAAAAAAGAACGAGGAATTGCATATAAACTTGCAATTAACTATAAAGTGCATAATCATTTTTCATCTGATACAAGTGTTAAACAATATGAAAACTATTCTATGTACTCTGATAGTTTACCCTTTTATGGTAAACCAACTAGTACTTTATATTTAGATGATTACATCTCATTACCGACATTTGAAGATTATTTTACTGAAATACCATTTCTAGTTAGACTTAAAAAATCTAAAGGAAGGAAACAATTTAAAATTATAGGTAATCATCCGGAACTTGCAATTTATGAACCTCTGGTAATGGTTGATTTGGTACCAGTTAATAATATTGAGAATATTTTAGAAATTTCTCCTAAGAATATATCAAGAATCGAGGTAGTTACTTCACCATATATTAAAGGAGATGTAACTTATGGAGGAATAATTAATATAGTATCAATTGAAAATGATTTAGCAGGTATAAAGTTACCTGAATCCGGAATTTTTTTAAATTACTTATTTTTGGAAGAAGAAACTAGTATGAATGATAGTTATAATATACCTTCTTTAAGCAATATTCCTGATTCAAGAAATACATTATTTTGGAATCCTAACTTAAAATTTGATATTAATAACTCTACTAATTTCTCTTTTACAACTTCTGATATTCAGGGGAAATATATTATAAAAGTAATTGGAACAACCAAAAATGGAGAAACAAAAATATCTACTACCAAATTTGAAGTTAAGTAAATAAAAATAATCTTACAATTTAATATTTTGTTTAAAAGTGTTACTTCCCGATGCAGAAAGTAATTAATTTTTGTATTAATTTGATTTATTGTCTTTTACAAGACTTGTGATTTTACGGTAATGAGGTCAAAAATAGTTGTAAATAATAATGTATCTTTTATGAGTTTGCTAATCTACAATAACAATTTTATTTATTCACTTCTTACCGCCTAAACAGTAAATATATAAATAAAACATCTTCATACTCTGTTTAAATAAAAAAACACCTATTATTACTGCCATAACAGTAATTTAACATGCTTTTGCACAAGATTAATTGCATAATTAAATAAATTCTCTTATTTTTACCGTCTAAACAGTAATTTATCATGAAATATATTCAAAATATTGGAGATATTATAAAATATCACAGAAAAAAAGCCGGACTAAGCCAGAAGGCTTTAGCAGATATTGCGGGAATAGGAAAAACTATTGTTTTTGATATTGAAAAAGGTAAGGAAACTGTTCAATTCAAATCAATTATTAATGTTTTAAAAGCATTGAATATTAATATATTATTAAATAGTCCACTAATGGATAAATACAATCAAGAACATGAGAACAGCTAAAGTATATATGCATAATACACTTGCCGGTTATTTAACTGAAGAAGAAAAAAATAAGAAATATAAATTTTCTTATGATAATAACTATAAAGGGAATCCTGTATCTTTAACAATGCCAGTTGAAATAAAAGAATTTATTTTTAATTCTTTTCCACCCTTTTTTGATGGATTGTTACCTGAAGGTATTCAATTAGACGGTCTGTTAAGAATTAGAAAGATAGATAAAAATGATTATTTCAGTCAATTAATGGAAACAGGAGCTGATTTGGTAGGTGCTGTATGTGTGGAGGAAATGTTATGAGCAAGTGTCCTATTACATATGAAGCGTGCGAAAGTAAATATTCAACTAATGGATTAAAATTACTTTCACGAAATCTTTCAGATTTAAAAGATATTGAATATTCAGCCGAAGAACAAAGACATGAAGCTGCAGTGCGTGCAACAAAAATGTCAATTCAAGGTGTACAACCAAAGCTAAGTGCTATTTTAAATATTCAGCAATCAAAATTAGAAATTGTAGATATAAAAGGTAAGTATATCATAAAACCACAACATCATATCTATCCACAATTACCTGAGAATGAAGACTTGACTATGAAAATGGCAGCAAAATGTGGAATAAATACACCTATACATGGTATGGTATATTCAAAGGATGGAACCTTATCTTATTTTATTAAAAGATATGACAGGTTGGGTAAAAACGATAAGTTACACGTAGAAGATTTTGCCCAGTTGTCCGGAGAAAAAAGAGAAACCAAATATGAATATTCCGTAGAGAAATTAATTACGTTAATTGACAATAATTGTACTTTCCCACAAATAGAAAAAATCAAATTTTTTAAACGATTCTTATATAATTTCTTAGTTGGAAATGAGGATATGCATTTGAAAAATTATTCTCTAATTACTCAAAATGATAAAATAGAATTGTGTCCTGCTTATGACTTTCTTAATTCAAGCATAGTATTGGGTAAAAATATCGAAGAATCAGCCTTAACTCTTAAAGGGAAAAAGAAAAATCTTACTAAGAATATACTAATTGATTATTTAGGTTCAGAAAGATTAAATCTTAACTCAGTTGTAATTGATAATACACTTAAAGAATTAAAAGATTCTATATCATCATGGTTTGATTTAATAAATATCTCATTTTTGAATCACGATCTAAAGAATGCCTATAAAGAATTATTAGAAGAAAGAATAAATATAATTGAACTCTAAAGATTAATAGCACCTTGACTTAAATCAATCACCTCACCTTAACCTGCTGACTTATTTTCCGATACAAAATTGGCTGAATATATTACCAAGCACTTCATCTGTAGTAATTTCGCCTGTAATTTCGCCGAGATAATGTAAAGTTTCGCGAATATCCTGAGCAAGAAAATCACCGCTTATACCTGAGTCTAGTCCGTCAAGTGCTCGTTGTAATGCTACTGAAGCTTTTTCGAGTGCTTCGTAATGGCGGGCATTGGTTACAATAACTTCATTCTGATTCAAAGCACTCAGGTTTACAAACGACAATAGTTCGTTAATCAATTGATCAATATTCTCACCTGTTTTAGCTGATATTCTCATTATAACATCCTGTTTATTTAACAGGTTTTGAATATCTAATTCGGTACCGGCTTTATCAATTTTATTTAAAACAATAATTAGCTTTTTATTGCCATCTCCAATTTTATCATTAACCGTTTTAATTGCCTTTATCATCTCATCCAGGCCTTCGGTAGCATCTACCAATAAAAGTACAATGGATGCTTTTGCAATTCTATCGTAAGTACGCTCTACACCAATTGATTCAATGATATCTGTTGTTTCACGAATACCAGCTGTATCGATAAACCTGAACGAAACACCTTCAATATTAATAACATCTTCGATAACATCGCGTGTTGTTCCTGCAATATCGGAAACAATAGCTTTTTCTTCATTCAATATACGGTTTAACAAAGTTGATTTACCCACATTAGTATGCCCTACAATGGCCACCGGAACACCATTTTTAATCACATTTCCTAAATCGAACGATTTTAATAATTTTTGAATGAGATTTTGAATATTATTTAAAAGATCATTTAACTGTTTTCGATCAGCAAACTCCACATCTTCTTCACTAAAATCGAGTTCAAGTTCAAGTAAAGAAATAAAATTTAAAAGTCTATCACGTAAATTGGCAATTTCGCTTGAAAACCCACCACGCATTTGCTGAACAGCAACTTTGTGCGATGCAGCCGAAGAAGAAGCTATCAAATCAGCAACTGCTTCGGCCTGCGATAAATCCATTTTCCCGTTCAAAAATGCCCGCATGGTAAATTCTCCGGGTTTTGCTATTCGCGCTCCATTTTTTATAAATAACTGTAGTATCTGTTGTTGGATATACTCTGAACCATGACAGGAAATTTCAACTACATCTTCTCCTGTATATGAATGAGGTCCCTTAAATAATGAAACTACAACTTCATCAATTATTTTATCACTGTCGACAATAGTACCAAAATGTAAAGTATTTGCTAACTGATCGGCTAATTTTTTGTTCTCATTTGGTGATTTAAACATTTTATCACAAAGAATAAAAGCTTCATTACCACTTAAACGAATAACAGCTATAGCCCCATTACCCTGTGGAGTGGAGATAGCACAAATAACAGAATTTTCTATCATAATTAGTATTTCTATTTATGGCAGAAAATTAAGAAAAAAAAACTATCAATTAAAAACAATGATTAATAATTAACCATTATTTCCCATTCACCTGGTTTATCAATCTCAACTTCAATCTTACATTTAATTGGATCTGACGAAAATATGTAATCGATTTAAATAATACCCTATTGAAAACACAATAATAAATTCTAACAAAAAGGGACTGTTGAAAAAGTTCAATTATCTTATAGAGAGTCTAATATTTAAAATTGTTTACGTACAGGATACGAATAAAAAGGGTTGTCGAATACTTTTTCGACAACCCTTTAAAAATAGCTCCCTTAAGACAACCTCTAACAATTCGTTCGCGTTAAAATTTACATAGCTTTATAAAGACAAAGAAAAGCTTTGAAGAACTTTCGGGATAATACGAAAAGTTTTGACAAAAAATTTGGGAAGTTATAGAAACCTCACGGGAATATAGATAATAAACGATCTGACTGCGTTATATTTTATTTTCAATAGCTATGGCTATTCAAAAAAAATAGATAATTGAAGTCCAGATTTATTTAAAAATTAATAGTAATTCTCCACGAAGCAGTCTCAGAAATAGTAAATCTTAGTATATATTCATAAACAACTGTATTCATCTGATTTGCTACTTTAAATCTTAAACTTCCCTCAAAAGGGAAAATTACATTTTCAAACCCAATATAATTTGCAGTTTGCTTTGTAACGCCTGAATTTCCTGTAAAGTCAATGTAATTAAAGATTCTAAGTATCTTCCCATTTCTCATGATAATCAATTCTATATCATTTCTACCTCCTATTTCCTTGTTAAAAGAAATTCTTGAAAGATTGGATGATCTGTATATAATTTCATAGGGTGCTATTTCAACTTCTTTAATTAACTTATCTTTTACCCAATAAGCATATATCACAGAATCTTGCTTAATCGATTTATAGTACATTTTACCCCTTCCATCTCGTTTTCCTTCTTTCCAATTTCCATCGTAAACATCGCTATTTTTCCATGTATAAACACCTTGTCCATGAGGGAAACCGTTTTTAAATTTACCTTCGTAGGTATCAATTCCTGTGGCAATTCCTTTACCATGAGCAAGTCCCTTTTTACAACTTCCTTCATATTCACCGGAAATTGCATCAACTAAAACTTTGCAATCCACTTTGCTTTCAATTTTTTGAGATACAACATTTGTAGTTATTGCTATTTGCAAAAAAGAACAAATTATCAGGTTAATTAATATTTTTCTCATAAGGTTTTTTTTATTTTATTGAAAGTAAATATCATAATTTTTTATATCTAAAACAATTTATTTCATGATCATTAATCATTCCAGCTGCCTGCATAAAAGCATAACAAATGGTTGAACCTGCGAAAGTAAATTCACGCTTTTTTAAGTCTTTACTCATAGCTTCCGATTCTTTTGATGTTGCAGGGATTTCTTTTAAATTTTCCCACTTGTTTACTATGGTTTTACCTCCGACAAATGACCATATATATTTATCAAAACTTCCAAACTCTTGCTGAATTTTAATAAAAGCTTTTGCATTTTTTACAGTTCCGTTTATTTTTAACTTATTTCGAATTATACCCGCGTTTTGCAATAATTCATCTATTTTACTTTGATTATATTTCGCAATTTTTATATAATCGAAATTATCAAAAGCTTTTCTAAAATTTTCACGTTTTTTTAAAATCGTACTCCAACTTAATCCTGCCTGAAATGCATCTAACACAAGAAATTCGAATAATTTCCGGTCATCATGCACAGGAACACCCCATTCATTATCGTGATATTCAATATCTAAAGGCTTTTTTGCCCAGCTACATCTTTGTTTTTCCATGAATATTAATTCCAGATAGGACCCCGCTCCTGAATTGTTTCTAAAAACTTACTGACTGACCTGTCATAAGTTTTTTCTACATCATCAGGAAAATAACATGCAGGCAACTGTCTAATACTCCTGTGATAAGCAATACAATCACAACACACCCCTTTTTTATCACAAGGGTAGGTGCAATTACAATTTTCTTTATTTTGATCTTTCTTGCATTCCATACTTTAACCAATTTGATTATAAGACAAAAATAATAGATAAATAGTCGGCTTACAAATAAAAAAGTCCGGTTTACATCCGGACTTTCTATTTAAATACATGTATATCTATAAATTAAACCAAACCACGAATTTCGGCAGCTTTTGCTATTAAACCAACAATATTTTCCGTTTCAAATTTCTCACAATTAAAAATCAAGTCATAATCAACACTGTGTATACGTTTACCAGCAAACTCGCTTCTTAATTGTGTACGCTTCTTATCCATTTCCTCAGTCAATTTTCGAGCCTCGTTATGCGAAATCTCATGTCGTTTGCGTACTCCATCAATACGAAAATCTAATGGAGCTATCAATTTAATGTGCAATGAATTATGTATATCCTGAAGAATAGCTGATCCTGCTCTGCCAACTATAATAACACGACCTTGTTCTCCGATAGATCTAATAACTTCACGAATTGTATTTTTAATTTTTCTCTCGCTTTTATAGTACTTACTTGACAGAGCTTCTATTATTTCATCAACAGCACTCCTTTTTTCGAATTTAAATACAAATTCTATTTTCTCAGGTGTTAATCCCAGCTCTTTTGCAGCTTGTTCCAATATTTCTTTACTTATCACCTTCCAAGGTTCATTTTCCCCATCGTCCATTTTCGTTAATATTTCGGCCAGATTATTTGCACACATATTAGCCGGACATCCAAAATCTCTGGAAATAGTAATTACAGGTCCGGGAGATTCATCTTCCTCTTTTGGGATATGGTGCTTATATCTATCTTCTAAGTATTTAAGTAAAATATTTGTCATATTTTAAAATAATAAATGATTATGGTAAAAATACTTTTTACAAGTTATCAAAATTTAGGAAGGTTTCCAATTTAGATAGTAGAATTCATATAAAAAAAGAGAATAACTAGTTAAAGCTACTCTCTTTGTGATCCCGGCAGGATTATTCGTTCGTTCCTCACTCATGAGCTCATCGCTCCGATCTTCGGTTCGAACAGGTTCTCATCCTGAATTATAATGTTATGATAATCTCATATAAAAAAAGAGAATAACTAGTTAAAGTTACTCTCTTTGTGATCCCGGCAGGATTATTCGTTCGTTCCTCACTCATGAGCTCATCGCTCCGCTCTTCGGTTCGAACAGGTTCTCATCCTGAATTATAATGTTATGATAATCTCATATAAAAAAAGAGAATAACTAGTTAAAGTTACTCTCTTTGTGATCCCGGCAGGATTCGAACCTGCGACCCATAGCTTAGAAGGCTATTGCTCTATCCAACTGAGCTACGAGACCATTATCTTTTAGCGATGCAAAAGTATAAAAATATCTTTAATCAAGAAAAATAATATGTATTATTTGCACTTTTTTTACAAATACCTAAGATCCGCAAGCCGTAGCACGGTTTTTCTGATAATCAGTAAATTAATTACAATTTACTGTTATCTGTTATAAGTTAGCCGTGCCACGGCTAATACAATAAGATTATTAATTATTTTAAGCTTCTGATTTTATCCAGTTTACAAGTCCTTTCTTTTCAATAATCTTCATTAATTTCTCAGGTAAAGGAGCGAATTTGAATTCCTTACCATTAATAATTATTGCTCCATTCTCCATATCAATATCCACTTTATCACCAGCAGAATAATTATCTACAATTTCCGGATTTACAATTAAAGCTAAGCCCTGATTAATACATGAACGATAGAAGATTCTGTTACTTGATTTAACAATAACAGCTTTTACGCCTGCATGTGCCAAACCAACAGCAGGATGTTCGCGTGAACTACCGCAACCAAAATTTTCGCCGGCAATTATTATATCGCCAGTTGCAATATTTTTCGGAAAATTTTCGTCGAAACCTACAAATAAATGAGGCATTATAGCTTCCGGATCTGAACTTAAAACATTGTATGTTAAATTACCGGCAAACATTTGATCTGTATTAATATTATCAGCATCAGCATAGTTCCAAATATTACCTAATTTTCTATTATCACCTGCTTGAATTTCCACAGTTGAACTTGCTTCTTTCTGGTAAGGAAACTTATCATTATATTCTTTACCACGAGGATCTGATATTTGTCCTTTTAAAGCAGTATACGCAACTGTTGCCGGAGAAGCCAGGTAAATCTCCGATTCTTTATTTCCCATTCGGCCTTTAAAGTTTCTGTTAGCTGTTGAAATAACCGTAAAACCATCAGCTGGAATTCCTTGTCCTGTTCCTAAACATGGTCCACAAGATGCACTTAATACTGTTGCTCCGGCATTAATTAATATAGTAATCAAACCTTCTTCAATTGCTTGTAAATATATCTTTTGAGAAGCAGGAATTACTATTAATTGAAATCCTTCAGCTATTTGCTTTCCGTCCAGAATTTCAGTGGCAATACGGATATCTTCAAGACGCCCGTTTGTACAGGTTCCAATAACTCCCTGGTGAACTTTTTTACCTTGAACTTCAGAAACAGCTTTTACATTATCAACATGATGCGGAGCTGCTACTAAAGGATAAATCTCGTTTAAATCGATTTCAATTTCTTTTGCATATTTTGCTCCTTCGTCAGCCCAAACTCCTTCAACTTTATCTTTTTTGTAAAAATTAGCCAAAACTTCATCAGCAGGAAAGACTGCATTTTTTGCTCCCATTTCTGACGCCAG
This sequence comes from Bacteroidales bacterium, assembly GCA_030611105.1. GTDB lineage: Bacteria > Bacteroidota > Bacteroidia > Bacteroidales > UBA12077 > UBA12077. Next base: position 2,855 of record JAUWQL010000073.1, on the reverse strand, counting down.
GTTAGCTAATGTCATCCGTTGTGCAATGGTCAGGGTTTTTACACCATCACCATGATATTCGATTGACATATAATCAGCACCATCAGAATTAATCATACCAATTATCCAAAGTGAAATATCCTTAGCATAAACACCGTGATTTAATTTACCTTTCAAAGTAATTTTAATAGATTCCGGTACACGAAACCAGGTTTCGCCTCGCTTCCATAATCCGGCAGCTTCGGTTCTATCGATACCGGCTGCCATTGCATTAAATGCTCCTGCAGTACAAGTATGGCTATCACTACCTACTATCAACATTCCCGGCATAGCATGATAAGACATAATCTGATGACAAATACCTTTACCTGCATCATAGAATTTTCCTATTCCCTGAAATTTTACAATATCACGAACTGTCTGGTAATCCGTAGCAAGTTTTGCATTTGTTGGTGGTGCATTGTGATCCAGTACAATCAATAATTGATTTGGATCAGTAACTTTATCACCACCCATTTTCTCAAACGTTTTTCTTATACTAACAGTATTATCGTGTGTTAATACGATATCTGGTTTCTTAAAAACGATGCTTCCACATTCAGCATCAAATATTTTCTCTACAAAAGTTCTTGCAGCCATATATTTTTAGTTTAAAGTTTTAAGTTCTTAGTTTAAAGTTTTTAATTTTCGAAGATGAAAAAGCAGCATTCTGCTTATTCCCTCTATATTATTCTGAAAAAAATCACCACTAAGACACTCAGAACACTAAGTTTTATAAAAAATCTTAGTGCTTTTAAGTGTTCTTAGTGTCTTAGTGGTAAAATATATTTATCTAAAACAATCCACCATTCTGATATATCTCCATTTGTACATCAGAGAATGGTTCGGCATTAACAGTTTTATTATTTTTAGTATTAGTAATTTCTCCTGTTTCCAGATTTACTTTAATAGTATCTTTATCTTTAAGATCGAGTTCATCAAGAGAATTGTACTGTACTATTGGAAATGCGGCATTTATAGCATTTCTTTCGTAAATAGCACCAAAAGATTCGGCAACTATAGCCTGTACACCAAGCGCTTTGAAACAATCAACAGCTTGTTGACGAGAACTTCCACTACCAAAATTCTTTAGTACAACAACAATATCGCCTGATTTTGCTTTAGAAGCAAAGTCTTCGTATCCTTTAAGGTTGTCGAAAGTATACTGTCCCATTTCGTTAATATCAGTAATTGATAAATATCGATTATGAAAAATCATATCAGTGTCGATATCATCTTCTTTAATATACCATACTCTGCCTTCTAATACTTTAGGATTATCATTACTAATTTCTTTTTTCTTTTTTTCTGATTTTACCTGAGATTTTAATAAATTATCGAAAGTAGCAGGTTCTTTAGGAATATCGTCGGGAGTAGTAATGTAACCGGCAACAGCAGATGCTGCAACAATAGCCGGTGATGCCAGATAAACTTCTCCTTTACCTTGTTTTCCCGGGAAGTTTCTATTTCCTGTACTTATTGTTATTTCGCCTTTCCCATTTTGCCCTACCTGACCTGCAGCACATCCTGCACATCCTGCATTCGATATAAGAGCTCCTGCATCTTTAAAGATTTTAATCAGGCCATTTTCTAAACATTGATCCCATACTTCATTTGTTGAAGGAACTATTTTAAGAACAACACCCGGAGCAATTTTATTTCCCTTTAACACATCTGCTGCAGCTTTCATGTCTTCGTATCGCCCGTTTGTGCAGCTACCAATAAAACCAGAATCGATTTTCGTTTTCTTAACCAGATTTACTTCAACAGCATCATGAGGTTTCCCGGGGCGAGAAACTCGCGAAACAAAATCTTCAAAATTAAGATCAATTACCTGATCATAATTCGCATCGGGATCGGCTTTAACAAGTTCAATTTTTTTACCCGAACGTTCTTCGCTGTATTTAAGAATTTCTTCATTTGGTGTAAAAAATATAATAATTGCACCCATCTCTGTAGCCATAGATGAAATAGTAATTCTTTCGTCGAGAGTTAATTTATCGATATCCTCTCCATAAATTTCAATAGAATAACTTAACAAAGTGTTTGCGCCAAATTTATTCAACAGGTTAAGAACAATGTCTTTTGCCGACAAACCATTTGGACGTTTCCCATTAATATTTAATTTAACAGATTTTGGTACTTTAAACCAAACTTTACCATTACTCCATGATGCGGCAATATCTTTATCGCCCATTCCCTGTCCAAACGCTCCAACAGCTCCTAAAATATTAGCATGAGAATCGGTTGTTACCGACGTAGCTCCGGAATATACCAATCCGTCATGAATTAGGATGTGTGTTCCTATACCATTTTCTAAATCATAAACTTTGATTCCGCGTTCGCGAGCAAAATTTCTGCAAATTTGTTGATTAACAGCATATTTCTGATCCGAGCCTGTAGGGTTGCAATCGAAAGTAAAAAATGTTTTCGAGGTATCATCTATATTTAAATTATTATCGATAATGTTTTTTACCACATTTGCTCCGCCGAAATCACGTGCTGCTCTTGCATCAATACTAATATCCACAATATCGCCAGGTTTAACAGTGTCCTGATTTGAGTGATTTGTGATAATTTTTTCAATCAATGTCATTCCCATAATTAAAACGTTTTATTTGATTATTAAAGTAACAAATTTACAATAGTTAATAATTTATTATATACTTTTAATCATAAAAATTTTATAATTCTTATTGGCTCTAGTTTAGAATAACTGTGTTTATTTTATTATATTTACAGAAAAAAGAAATGAAATCATCATCTATTCAAAAATATTTTGTGAGTTTAAATCCAGATGAACAGGATAATTTATTATCAAAACTTCAAAATTTAAA
>JAUWQL010000138.1 GCA_030611105.1 Bacteroidales bacterium | reverse complement strand
AAAAATGTTGGAAACAACCGACCTGCATACCATACTTCGTTTACCAACAGGTGTATTTTATGCACAAGGTGTAAAAGCAAACGTTATTTTCTTTGACAACAAACCAGCAAGTAAAGACCCTTGGACAAAAGAAATTTGGGTATATGATTACCGGACAAACATTCATCATACCTTAAAGAAAAATCCTTTAAAACTTGACGATTTAAAAGATTTTATAGATTGCTATAATCCATCAAACAGATATAACCGTAAAGAAACTTTCAGTGCAGAAACCAACCCTGAAGGTCGTTGGAAAAAGTTCACTTATGAAGAAATCGTAGCTCGTGATAAAACCAGTTTAGATATCATATGGTTAAAAGATAAATCATTGGCAGACCTTGATAACCTTCCTGATCCCGATGTTTTAGCAGCAGATATCATTCAAAACTTAGAAGCAGGTCTTGTTAGTTTTAGAGAAATAATGATAAAATTAAATTCAAAAGATTAAGCTAACCCGATAAGAATAACAAAAAAACGTACAATAAAAGTTTGATGCAGTTTACTATAAATTCTAAATTCTTTACTCATACCGTAAGCAATCTACCGGATTTGTTTTAATTGCTTTAAAAACCACTATGCTTACTGAAAGTAAAGCAATGCTTAAAACTATAAACACAGCAAAAACAAATACATCAAGACTTATTGATGTCCGATAAGCAAAATTCTGCAGCCACTTATCTGTAGCGTAATATGCAATTGGGCTGGCAATAATAGTTGCTATCCCTACCCATCTGACAATTCCTTTATTAAGAAGCATTAAAATGTTTGCAGCAGAAGCTCCATTTGCTTTTCGAATGCCAATTTCCTTTTTTCGGCTTTCGCTGGTAAACGAAATCATCCCAAACAGTCCCAAACAGGCAATGAAAATAGAAAATAAAGCAGAAAATTTAATTACCATTCCAAACTGTTCTTCAGTTTTATAAAGTTCATCGTACTTGTCATCCAAAAAGTTGTATTTAAAAGGTACATCCGGTATAATTTCCTGCCATACTTTCTCAATATGCTTTATGGTCTCTTTTTTGTTATATCCATTGATCTTAATAATAACTTTATGCAACATCATCCTGTAGTTTATTATAACACAGGGTGTAATTTCCTGATGAAATGATTCGTTATAAACATCTTTGTATATACCAATAACTTCCTGATGATGATTAAACATTTCCATTTTAAGTCCAATAACACTATCCGCTCCAAACTCCCTTGCAGCTGTTTCGTTAATAAGCATAGCGCCCTCATCGCTTGCTCTATCCCATTCGTATTTCCTACCCTTAACTATTTGTAGTCCCATGGTCTTAACAAAATCGGGATCTGCAACCATTGTTTGAAGAGATATTTTTACTCCATTAATCTCCTCAGACATGGTAATATGAAAAGGCTCACCAAATTCATTACCTGCCCGGGTTACATTTGTAATATCAGGATTTTGCAAAAGTCTGTCTTTAAACAAATCATATTTTTCATTAATGTCATCATTTGATCGGAAGTAGATAATATTTGTATTATCGAAACCCAGATCTTTTGTTTTCATAAAGTTGATTTGTTTAGAAATAATAATAGTACCAATAATTAGTACCAGCGATATAGTTATCTGAATAATTGATAATGATTGTTTGAAAATGTTCCCTTTTTTACCCGATGTTACTTCATTTTTTAGTGTCTTTATAGGATTAAAGCGAGATAAAATTATTGCAGGATAAAATCCGGCAAGAATACCAATAACAACTGTTCCGGCAAGAAAGATTAACAAAATCTGTGGTTTATCAATATATCCAATAGATAACTCTTTCCCGACCATGGTATTAAAAAGAGGTTTTATTATTTCTGTAAGAATGATAGAAGCAATAACGGCAATTAATACCAATACAATTGCTTCACCAATAAACTGAACAATAAGATTTTTACGAGAAGATCCAGCCACTTTACGTAATCCTATTTCTTTACTCCGCATTGATGATTTAGCCAACGAAAGGTTAATAAAATTAATAATAGCTATAATGATTATAATAATCCCTATAAGAATTATCAGGTATAAGAATTGAAGCTTGTTATTCTTATAGAAAGGGACATCGCCTAGAGGAACCATCTCCATAGATATTTCAGTGGCTTCATTACTTGTAGGATCAATTTCATGTTTCTCACAAATAAAGTTTGCAAATTCGGCACGAGCCTTTTTTATAAAATCATCCTTTTCAGCATTATCATGAAGTATTACATAAGTACTATACCCCCAGTTGAAATAATCCCGATCAACTTCAATACCTCCGGGTTTAATACTATTAAGCGTAATAAATGAAGTAATCCCCGAATATTTAATAGATGAATTTTTAGGTGCATCTGCAATAATAGCAGTAATGGTCAAATTATGTCTAAGCATTCCTTCTCCACTAATAAATCCAATGGTTTTATTTACAACATCAGTATTGCCAAATAATTTCATGGCTGACGATTCTGTTAAAACAATGGTGTATGGGTTTGTTAATGCCTTGGAGATATCTCCTGCAATGACATCGATACTGAACATATTAAAAAAGTCAGGAACAGCATATATTATATTTTCAAATTCAATATTTTTATCCGAATCTAAAAGCTTTAAATATGCTTTTTCTCCACCTCCATAGCTCATATCGGTTCGAACTAAATATTTAATCTCAGGAAACTTCTCCTTAAGCATATACCCCAAATGTGCTGTTGTGGCTAAATCATTTTCAAAACTTATTTGGTAAATCTTATCGTAGTTATCGTGGTATTTGTCGTAGCTTAATTCGCTTACAACATATATCATAATAAGTGTAAATATGGATATTCCAATTGCTAGTCCTCCGATATTGATAAAAGAATGCAATTTAAATCTTGAAATATTCCTAATGGCTGTAATAATGTAATTTTTAATCATAATTTTAAAGTTTTTCCTATAAATATCAATTAACATACCACAATGAGTATTTCATTACAGGTCAGCCTGTTAAGTCTTTTGTTATCACTTTGCAACTATTTTTACTGACTAATATTTAGTCAGTAATTGTCTAAATATTAGTCAATATTTGATAAATTAGATATATATTTATACTTCAGTCTGAAAAATACTGAATTGTAGAATATAAACTGGTAATTATGTCTGTAAAAAAGAGAAAACTTTTAATCGTTGACGATAATAAAAACGTACTTACTGCATTAACACGATTACTTGAGTTAGAGTTCGACGAAGTGCATACTGCCGGCAATCCCAATATAATTCAGAGCATGGTCAGATCAAATGAATATGACACGATATTGCTAGACATGAATTTTTCGGCAGGTGTGAACACCGGGAATGAAGGCTTATTCTGGATGAAAGAAATTCTTAAAATTGATCCGAATGCAATCATAATTCCAATCACTGCATACGGTGATATCGATCTGGCCGTAAGAGCAATAAAAGAAGGTGCTGCTGACTTTGTAGTAAAACCATGGGATAATGATAAATTGCTGGCAACCATAAACTCAGCATATAATCTAAGACAATCAAAACTCGAAGTTGAATTATTAAAGGATAAGCAAAAGTCGTTGCTTGAAAAGATTAACAAGAAGTATTCAAGTATAATCGGATCATCATCGATTATGAAAGATATTTATAAAACCATTAAAAAAGTAGCCGGAACGGATGTTAACGTTCTTATACTTGGAGAGAATGGTACAGGAAAAGAGTTGGTTGCTCGTGAAATACACCGTCAATCGAGTCGAAATCAGGAATTAATGATAAGTGTAGATATGGGTTCTTTAAGTGAACCTTTATTTGAAAGCGAAATGTTTGGGTATGAGAAAGGGGCTTTTACCGATGCAAAAGAAATGCGTAAAGGACGATTTGAAATAGCTTCAGATGGAACATTGTTTCTAGATGAAATAGGAAACCTATCGCTTTCAATGCAAGCTAAGTTATTAGCTGCATTGCAAAACAGAACTTTTACGCGAATGGGAGCTAATATTCCTAAAGAATTTGACACCCGGTTAATTTGTGCTACAAACAAGAATCTTAAGGACATGATATCAGAAGGTTTGTTTCGCGAAGATTTGTTTTTCAGGATAAATACTATTGAGATAATTATTCCTCCACTACGAGAAAGGGGTAATGATATTTTGGAACTAACAGATTTCTTTCTTAACAATTTTAAAGCTAAGTATCGAAAGAACTTATTAAAACTAAATAAAGACACTTTTAATGCTTTAAAGAATTACCATTGGCCGGGAAACATTCGGGAATTACAACACACTATTGAGAAAGCAGTTATTTTAAGTGATTCTGATACTCTAAAACCTGATGATTTGTATTTGTCAAAGCAAGTAAAATTGAAATCTTCAGAAGATATAGCTTTGACTTTTGACGAAATTGAGAAAATAGGCGTTCTCAAAGCCCTTGAAAGAAATAAGGGTAATATTTTTAAAACAGCCAAAGAGCTGAATATTGCAAGACAAACACTTTATAACAAGATTCAGAAACACAAACTTTAGTTTTTACATTATGTATAGCAAAAGTCTATTTACCGCAGTTTTTATCCGGGTTTTACTCATAATAATAAACTCATTTGCTTTTATAGCAGTAATCCCATACCTACACAAAGAATATTACTTAAGTCTAATTGGAATCGGAATACTCATTGTTTATCAGATTTACCTCCTGGTAAATTATGTTAATAAAACAAACCGCAAACTGGCTCATTTCTTTAATTCTGTGCGTAATAACGATTCTGTTCTTATGTATTCTCATGATAATAACGGAAAATTCTTTGATTTACTTAATACTTCTCTTGATGAGCTCAATAATACCATTGGTGAAATGCGTAGAAGAAATGCACGTCAAAGTTTATTCCTGAATAATCTGGTTGAACAAGTGAGTGTAGGCTTGATTTCATACACAAGTGAAGGAAACGTAGAAATTTTTAATAATGCTGCAAAAGAATTATTACAAATACACCATCTTAGTAACATCGGTGATATAACCATTAGGTATCCTGATCTAGCCAAATGTATTTCCAACCTAAAACCATACAATCAACAATTGATTAAGGTAATGACAAAACAATCAGTACTGTATCTTTCATTAAAACTCAGCATATTTAAATCAGAAGATAATGTTATTAATCTTTTGTCTATTCAAAATATTCATGCTGAACTTGACCAAAACGAACTGGATTCCTGGCAAAAATTAATTCGGGTATTAACACACGAAATATCTAATTCTATTAGCCCAATAGCGTCTCTGGCAAACACTACTAAAAAATATTTTGTAAGAAAAGGGACAAAATCTCTTTTGAAAAGGTATGAATTAGACGATTCATTACTGCATAAAACTTTTGATAGCCTGGATACCATAGAAACTACCGGAAAAGGATTAATTGATTTTGTTGGAAAATACCAAAGCCTAACCGCTTTGCCGCAACCTAAATTTGAAAAGTTTCAAATCAGTAAAGTATTTGACAAACTTCAAACTTTACTTAAAGAAGATGCCAAATTAAATAACATTGCCTTAGAGTTTAATATCATACCACACAAACTTGAACTTACGGCTGATTTTAACTTGCTGGAAAAGCTTTTAATTAATTTAATTAAAAATGCGTTTCAGGCTCTGGAAAAAACTTCGAATGGGAAGGTACTTGTAACAGCTTTGAATAATATCGAAAACAAAGTTATAATAAGAATTAATGACAATGGAGTTGGTATACCATCAAATATAATTGATGACATTTTTATTCCCTTTTACACAACAAAAGATAAGGGATCAGGTATTGGTTTAAGTTTATCAAGACAAATAATGCGATTACATAATGGAGCTATTGCAGTAAGTTCTGTTCCGAATAAAGAAACAGTATTTAGTCTTGTATTTTAAATAGATAAACTGCTAATAGAAAATCCATAAAACTCATAAAATCAATCAGGGGTTTGATTTATGAACAAGCCTGCCTGCCGTTTGCAGTTCAGGCAAGGATAAACGATTTTTGTTAATAATTTTGTCCATACTTTAAACTATAATTATCTTTATAAAATAAAATTAATTTTTAACTGAATAAAAAATGGCGCAACAATATTTAGATCATTCAAAAGCAATTTTAACTTCTAAACGTTCAAATTTTAAAGGAGGAAGTAAAGGTTCTGGAATTATTTCTTTATTTGGGTATCAAAACGAATATGATCTTAGAGAAGGGTTTCCATTATTAACTACTAAAAAAATGTTTGCAAAATCTATGTTTCATGAAACAATATGGTTCTTAAGAGGGGATACAAATATTAAATATCTTGAAGATAATAACTGCCCTATTTGGAGGCCTGATGCTTTTCAAGACAATCTTCCTGGAATGCAAAAAGAAGGAATTATTCCTGAAGGTATTGTAAAATATTCTCCTGATTGGGACAAAGCAATGAAAGAATATGGTCAGAGAATAAAAGAAGATCCTGAATTTGCAAAAAGATGGGGAGATGCAGGACCAATTTATGGGAAACAATGGAGAAGATGGGAATATTTTGATCATGACAAAGGAATGTTTGTTGAAATAGATCAATTAGGAAAAATGATAAATGGTCTAAAAAAGAAACCAACTGGAAAAAAACACATTGTTGATTCATGGAATCCTGGAGACACTCCAAACATGTCTTTACCTCCATGTCATGTTCTTTATCAAGCAACTGCTAATGAAGAAGGCGAATTAGAATTACAACTTTACCAGAGAAGTTGTGATCAATTTTTAGGTGTTCCTTTTAATATAGCTAGTTATGCTGCTCTTACCCATGTAATTGCTCAGGAAGCAGGGATGGTTCCAAAAACATTTATCCACACTTTTGGAGATTCACATTTTTATTGTAGTATTGGAAAGAGAACTCAATGGCACAGAGATAATTTCAAAGAATTACAAAAAAGAATAAAAAATGTTTCTGAAAGAGAAGAATATTTAGAAGTTGTTGATTGGATTAATAAAAACGCTCCTGGTGACGGAAATGAAGAAAAATATGATCATGTAACTGCAATTCTTGAACAAATGTCAAGAGAACCCAAACCTTTACCTAAATTACATATTGCAAAAAAACCTTTTGATCAACTAACTATTGATGATTTTGTTGTAGAAAACTATAATCCTCATCCTCCAATCAGAAGGAGTATGGCTGTTTAATGTTTAAACCAATTGTATGTTTTTCTGTTTGAGGGGAGGTCGGTGTGAAAACATTCGCTAATAAAATAATAGAGTTTAATAAATCACTTGAATTCAAAGGGAAATTGCCTGAAGGAATCCGAATAATGAATCCATTTCAGGGAAATGAAAATATAATTTCCATTTCGTCTTCTTTCTATAAAAAATATTACAACGATAACAATTCACGTCATTTAATTTTAGGTATTAATCCGGGCAGATTTGGAGCCGGTTTAACTGGAATTCCATTTACTGACCCAAAACGGCTGAAAACAAATTGTAATATTACGTTTAATGGTGCTCTGGCTCACGAACTCTCATCGGTTTTTGTATATGATGTTATATATGAGTTTGGCGGTGAAATCGAATTTTACAAGCAATTTTACATCAATTCAATTTGTCCTTTAGGTTTTACATCATTAGGTAATAATGGTAAAGAAGTTAATTATAACTATTACGATAGTAAAGAATTAACAAATGCTGTTTTCAATTTTATTATTAAAAGCATTAAACAACAAATTGAATTTGGTATAAAAACAGATGTATGTTTTTGTTTTGGTATAGGGAAGAATGAGAAATTTCTTCAGTCAATTAACAACGAATATGGATTCTTTAAAAAAATAATTGCATTAGAACATCCAAGATATATAATGCAATACAAATCAAAATTAAAACAGCAATACATTAATAAGTATCTTAAAGCATTCAGCCAAATAATATGAACAACAACACTTCCAGCATAGTAAGCAAAGTATGGTCATTCTGCAATCCTCTGCGCGATGTAGGCGTGGGTTATGGGGATTATTTTTTTGAGCTAAGTTATAAATTGTAAAAAATTCTCTTTGTTTATTACTTCAAAACTTGCATTATCGTATGTGTTTAGCCACTCTTGTTGAATTTTAGTGTTTTTAACTTTCCATTTAAACTCATAACCAAAAAGTTTACCATCACGTTCTTCTACAAAATCTACTTCTTTCTGGTCGTAAGTTCTCCAAAAATAATTATTGCTATATATTTCATGATAATGCTGCTTTTTTATACGTTCCATTACCATAAAGTTCTCCCATAGCATTCCAATATCATTTCTGATTTCTAACATATTGAAATTATTTATTATTGCATTTCGTATGCCATTATCGAAAAAATAATAGCGATTTGTTTTTGTTACTTCTTTTCGTAAGTTTCTGGAAAAACCACCAATCTTTTTAATAATAAATGCTTTTTCAAGTAAATCGAGATAACGACTTACGGTTTGTTTAGCCAATTCCAGAGCATTGCCCAATTCGTTTAACGAAACTTCATTGCCTATCTGGAATGCAATCAAACGTAATAAGTCATACAATTTATCTGCATTTCTTATATTTTCTAATTCAAGAATATCTTTAAGCAAATAAGAATTTCTTAACTCGAATAAATACGAAATTTTATCCTTATTATTTCCTGTATTTAATATTTCGGGATACATTCCATAAACTAAATAATTTTCGAGATTTTGTATAATGTGCATACCACCAAACTGTTGCTTTAACTCTATTGCCGAAACAGGAAATAACATACTGGTAATACTTCTTCCTGTTAGTGGAGCACCTACCTGCGAAGACAATTGAAACGATGAAGAACCACTTGCTATTATTATTGTTTCGGGCAAATTATCAACCAATATTTTTAAACCCCAGGCAATATCTGAAATTCTTTGAGCTTCATCTATAAAAATATAATCGTAATCTTGCAATGCCGATAGTATTCTGGTTTTATCGTTAGAACTTAAAATCTTACGTAATTGAATATCATCACCATCGCCAAGGAAAACCTTTTTAGTTATGTCTTTTAGTAATTGTTTTATTAATGATGTTTTACCTACCCGCCTGGGGCCATACATCAAATTTACCTTGCCTTTTTTCAGATAAGCATCTTTTGTCTCGTAAATTCTGCTATACCACATTTTACAAAAGTTTTGTTCAAATATACAATAAATATATTAATACAGCAAGTTTAGTTTTCATATTATTACAAATACGGCAAGTATAGTTACTGTATTTATTGAATATATGTTTATTTTAATACAAAAAATGGATTAGAAACTCTTCCTTCCGACCCTGCCAGGAGCACCTACGGCGCACTCTGGCAGGTCTTTTGAGGTTCGTCCTGTTTGATGCTTGTTTTATACCGGTCACAGAAGAGAAAGGATAACAATCCTACTCACCTTTTTCTTAGAACCTGTATCTGATCTGGAATTTTATTTCACTCAGCACATTGCCAGGTATTACACTGGCAAAACCGTCAGGGATTTTGTTTGAGAAACGGGTGCGTGAAAATTTTAACCAGAAACTTAAGGCGTTGCCGGGTGAATACTTTACCAATAGATAACTGCGTGTCCCTTTTGAAAAAAGTGCAGGAACCGAAAAACTGTATAATACATCATTTTCATATGTGTACATCCGTGTATTATATGAGTCGGTATCAAAAATGGCATACCTGGCTTTTATGTCAACAGGTAATTGCCTGAATGTGAATAGTATATCCTGATATAATATGTATCCCCATTCAGGTGAAAAATCTCCGGTTTTGTATCTGGCAATTTCAATCCTGTTCCTTAGTTTGAGATTGGGACTTGTGGTGTACGACAGGTGATAGCGGATATTTAGGCGGTTAATTGCTTCCTGTTCTGTAATGCCGGGTAGATC
>JAUWQL010000063.1 GCA_030611105.1 Bacteroidales bacterium | reverse complement strand
AACAGGAGGATACAACTTTGCTGTTCTGCGTTCAGTTACAGATACTGTTCTTAAAAACAATCAAAATATATTGAATTCTCTCAAAATTATTGCAAATTTACAGTACACTGATTAGTTACGAATATTTTAATATGAGTAATGTAATTAAAGAATATAAAGAGTATCGCGAGAGAATGAATGAAAAACTTTTAGCAACTAACAATAAGGTAATTAAAAGAATTTTCAATTTAGATACTAACACTTATATGGAAGGGGCTCTTTCTTCAAAAGTTAAAGAAATGTTAGGTTTGGTTTCGTCAATGGTATTAAGATGTGATGATTGTATTAAATATCATTTAGAACAATGCTACAAATTAGGTGTAAACAGTGAAGAAATGTATGAGATATTTGCCGTAGCAAATTTAGTAGGAGGAACAATTGTGATTCCACATACACGAAGAGCTCTTGAATTTTGGGAAGAATTAAATAAGGGTTGAAAAATATCAACCCATATATTTTAGTTTAACTGAAAAACATGATCTAATTCAACCAGTTTAATTAACTCCAGCAGTTCTTCAGATAGATTTATCAATTTTAAGTTTGAATTATTGAGTTTAGCAACTTTATATAAACTCAGTAAAGTTTCAAACCCCGAACTATCTATAAATTTAATCCCAGATAAGTTAAGTGTTAAGTTAGATTCCGATTGATTAATCAGTGGCAATAGTTGCAATTCTATTTCTTTTGAATTTAACACGTTAAGCCTGGAAACATTGTAGAACGAAGCCAGATATGTGTTTTCGATGCGATCAACTGTAAGCATAAGTCAACTAATTGTTTTATTAATGCTGTGAAAATAGCATCAATACAACAAATTAATGATTAAATAAAGCTTAAGTTTTTAACAATTTTTGTTGAAGTTTTCAACTTTTTAAGGATATTAACATTTCTTTTTAAAAAATAAGTATAAATTTTGTTCCAATCCCGGTTTTGATTTTACTGTAATGTTTCCTTTATGTAAAAACATTATCTGTTCAGTACGACTAAGTCCTATTCCTGAACCCTCATGTTTAATAGTAGGATCTTTTAATTTAGGTCTTTTTATAAATGCATTATGCTATAAGAACTCATTTATTTGTAATTAAATGCAGTTTCTTCGTTTTCATAATACTGATATTCTGCATGTTCCAAAATACAATAGGGTATTTTACAATTAATTTATCTTTAGTATAGACAACAGAAAATAAAACTAAGTTAAATTTAAATTATAAAGTTATGAAAACAATAAGCAAATTAATGATCGGACTAGCGTTGTCAGCATTCATGGTAATAAATGTTAATGCACAACCAAAATCAGAAATTCCTGATGATAATAAACCTAAAATGAATTGGTCTGCAGCAGATACACTGTATACTTTCCAATTTAATACTGAATCAAACTCCTGGGTATATTTCCAAAGAGAAGTAAGACGATTTGACAATAATAAAAATCCTATTGAAAATTTTGTTCAAATCTGGCAAACCCAGTCTCAAAATTGGATAAATTATTTAAGAGTAAATTATACTTATGATGATAAAGGAAAAGAAATAGAAGAAATTACTCAGGAATGGGATGCTTCAACAAATACTTGGGTTAATGCCCAATTAAGAATTACCTCTTACAAAGGCAGACAAAAAGAAGAAGTGTTATTTCAACAATGGGTAAAGCCTACAAATGAATGGTTTAATATTATGAAGTATTTAATCAAGTATAATAGCAATGGCAACAAAAATACTGTATTAATCAGCCTTTACAATGGTGTTACAAAAAACTGGGATAATTATAAAAAATTCTTAATGGAATTTGATAACCCATACGGACCTCCAACAACTGTAATTGCTGAATCATGGTCAGCCAATAATTGGAAGGCAGAAGGGAAATATGAAATCGCTTACAACTGGAGAGGAGATAAAACAAATGAAACAAGATATACTTATAATCATGGCAGCAAAACATGGTTAGAAGGAATTCTGTTGGAAATGTTTTATGATAAGAAAGGAAATCAAATTGAATACCTGGAAAAAAAGTTTGACTATAACAATAACAATTGGATGAATTTCAATAAACACTCAGCCTTATACAATGAAAATGGCTATATGACCGAAAAAACTGAGTATATTTGGAACAGAGGAACTAATCAATGGGATGTAAAAGGCAAATACAAATTTACTACTGATACAAAAATTTAATTTAATCGAATAAATAAAAAAGAACTCATTCCGAATCGGGATGAGTTCTTTTTATGTTTACTTCAGAATTTATTTCTTCATCACTTTTAGTAATAGTTCATCGAGTTGTTTTTCACCAACAACAGAAGGAGAATCAATCATGACATCACGTCCTGCATTATTTTTAGGGAATGCAATATAATCTCTGATAGATTCTGAGCCTCCAAATACTGAACACCAGCGATCAAATCCAAAAGCAATTCCTCCATGCGGTGGAGCTCCATATTTAAATGCATTTAACAAGAATCCAAATTTCTCTTCTGCTTCCTTTTTTGGAATACCTAATGTTTCAAACATTTTTTGTTGCAATTCTGCTTTAAAAATTCTTATAGATCCACCACCTATTTCAACTCCATTAATAACAAAATCATAAGCATTTGCTCTCATCTTTCCGGGGTCAGAATCAAATAAATTAATATCTTCTTCTTTTGGAGAAGTAAAAGGATGGTGTTTTGCAAAATATCTGTTTTCTTCTTCATTCCATTCCAGTAAAGGAAAATCAACAACCCAACAAGGTGCAAATTTATTTTTATCTCTTAAGCCAAGCCTTTCACCCATTTCTAAACGTAAGCTATTTAAAGCACTAAGCGTATCATTTCTATTTCCTGCTAAAACAAGCAATAAATCTCCTGGTTCTGCATTCATATGATCAGCCCAGTTTTTTAGATCTTCAGCTGAGAAAAATTTATCGACCGATGATTTAAATGTACCATCTGAATTACACTTTACATAAACCAAACCTTTTGCTCCTACTTGCGGTTTTTGCACAAAGGCGGTTAATTCATCTAGTTTTTTTCGAGAATATTCAGCACAATTTTTTGCATTTATTCCTCCAATATATTCAACGCTATCAAATACTTTGAAACCTTTACCTTGTGCTATCTCTGTAAGTTCTGAAAATCTCATATCAAACCTTAAATCAGGTTTGTCAGAACCATAATATTTCATAGCATCATCATACAAAATTCGTGGAAATTTTTCATTAAATGTTAATCCCTTAATTTCATAAAACAGATGCTTTGCCAATCCCTCAAAAGTATTTAACACATCTTCCTGATCAACAAATGACATTTCACAATCTATTTGAGTAAATTCCGGTTGACGATCCGCTCTTAGGTCCTCATCACGAAAACATTTTACAATTTGAAAATATTTGTCAAATCCAGATATCATCAAAAGTTGTTTAAATGTTTGAGGTGATTGAGGTAAAGCATAAAACTCACCCGGATTCATTCTTGAGGGAACAATAAAATCACGCGCACCTTCCGGTGTCGATTTAATTAAGTATGGAGTTTCTATTTCCATAAATCTCTCACTATCGAGAAATTTGCGGATTTCCTGACCCATTTTATGCCTTAACTCCAGGTTTTCGCGTACAGGGTTTCTTCTTAAATCAAGATATCTGTATTTCATTCGCAATTCATCTCCGCCATCGGTTTCATCTTCAATAGTGAAGGGAGGTATATCAGATTTATTTAACACAGAAAGATTACTGGCAATAATTTCAATTTCCCCGGTTGGCATTTTTGAATTTTTACTACTTCTTTCAACAACTTTTCCAACAATTTTTATTACAAATTCTCTTCCTAATCCAGTTACTTTTTTCTTTATATCGTCTAAAGTATTTTCATCGAAAACCAACTGAGTTAAACCGTACCTGTCACGAAGTGTAATAAACGTCATGCCTCCCAGGTTTCTGACAGTTTGAATCCATCCACTTAAAGTTACCTCTTGTCCAACATCATTTATTCTTAATTCCCCACAAGTATGTGTTCTGTACATATTATTAATTTTTACCAGTTTTTATCATCATTTTGAATTGCGAAAATAGGATTTTATTTCCTTATTAAAAACCGGAATATCCTAAATAGTTAAACAAAAATGTTTATAATGCGTTATATTTGATAGGTTTAATATACAAATAATGGATTTGTACAATGACGAATATTTTATGAATGAGGCATTAAAAGAAGCTGCTATAGCCTATGATAAGGACGAGGTGCCAATAGGTGCTGTAATTGTCCATAATAATAAAATAATTGCGCGTGCTCACAACTTAACTGAATCATTAAATGATGTAACTGCACATGCAGAAATGCAAGCATTTACCGCTGCAGAAAATTATTTGGGAGGAAAATACCTTCACGATTGCACCATTTATATAACACTTGAACCTTGTGTTATGTGTGCGGGGGCTTCCTATTGGTCGCAAATTAGCAAAATTGTATATGGAGCATCTGATCAAAAAAGAGGATTTAGCAACATAAACCAAAAATTAATTCATCCAAAAACTGAAGTAATTACTGGAATTTTAGAAAATAATTGCAGTAATTTGTTAATTGATTTTTTTAAAAAGAAAAGATAAATTAAATATTCCTAATTCAGGCTTAAAAAAAGGTGATGTAAATCACCTAATTATAATGTAAAATATCACCAAAAATTAATTGTCAATTCAAATTATAGATGCAACATTTGCAGAAACTTTTACACTCAAAAAATTTTTATCATGAAACGATTATTTTTTACAATTTTTCTATTTTCTATATTAGCGAATATTAGTTATGGTCAGTCAGTAATTTCTAAAGCACAGGCTAACTTTATTTATAATTTCACAAAATTTTTTGACTGGCCACAAACTGAGAAGACAGGTGATTTTGTTATAGGAGTTTTGGGTTCGAGAGAACTTGCAACAAACTTAGAAAAAGTAACCAATGGCAAAAGAAATGTTACTCAAAATATTGTTATTAAATATTTTAATAATGTCGACCAGGTTTCGAAATGTCATGTAATATTTGTCTCTTCTTTTAAATCAAATAAAATTGCAAATATTCACTCAAAAACAGGCGTACACTGCTTAATTATTAGTGATAGTAATTCAGCAATAAAAAAAGGTGCTATAATTCAATTCGTACT
Organism: Bacteroidales bacterium; assembly: GCA_030611105.1. GTDB lineage: Bacteria > Bacteroidota > Bacteroidia > Bacteroidales > UBA12077 > UBA12077. The sequence goes on along the minus strand of JAUWQL010000063.1, from coordinate 13,976 downwards.
TGAAGCTGATCGATTAAAATATGAATTTAGTAAAGGAAATGCCTTAAAGCATGGCTTAAAGTTTCATTCAAAAATTTCGGAAATGGCTAGTAAAAATCATTAATATCTAAAAAAATGAAATTGACAATTGGGAAGAAATTAGTTATCGGATTTGGAATTATACTACTCGCAGTAATAGTAAATGCAGTAATTATTTTAAATTCATCAATTAAAAATAGTAATCTGAATACTCAGATTATTGAAAACTACAGTCCTTCTGAAACCAATTTAAATAACCTAAGGCAATTATTAGTTGATTCAAAGATCCTTATAAAAAGCTGGGTATATATTGATAAACAGGATAATACTCCTGACAAGATCAAGTTAATTGAATTACATGATAAAGATTTTCCAAATATATTAAACGAACTCAATAATTTATCTGAGAGTTGGGAAGAAGATAACAAAAATTTGTTATTGCAAGTTGAAAAACTAATAGCTGATTCAATTACACCTTTGCATAATATTGTAATAAGTCAGTTAAACTCCTTTGAGAGTTATGACGATTTAATGATAATTTTCGAAGTAATGCCATTGGTTGAAGAGCAAGGCGATATAATAGTAAAAACCGATAAATCTATAGCCATTCTTGATGAGTTAATTAGTTGTCAATCAGACTTAACGAATAGCTCGATTAACAAGATGCAAAGTTCGTTTAAGAATTTTCCGAAAATTATTATTATTACAACATTTATAATAATTGTAATATTTGTATTAGTTATACTTTACTTTAATAAAACGGTTACAGTACCTATTAAAAAAGGAGTTGATTTTGCAAAAGCAATTGAAAGCGGCGATTTAACTGTAAGTGTAGATATAAATCAGAATGACGAGATTGGAGATTTAGCAAATTCATTAAGTAATATGGCTAATAAATTAAATGAAATGGTAACTTCATTAATTGAATCTTCGAATTACATTACGAAAGCCAGCATAGATATTACACAAAAATCTCAGGAATTAGCTAATGGTGCTAATTCGCAAGCTTCTTCTTCTGAAGAGCTGGCATCATCAATGGAAGAGATGGCTGCTAATATTCAACAAAATTCTGATTATTCGAAAGAAACTGAAAAAATTTCTTTAAGTGCTGCTAAAAATAGTAAAGAAGTTGGTTCTGCTGCAAATAACAGTTTAATATCTATTAAATCTATTGCAGAAAAAATTGGAATAATTAACGATATTGCATTTCAGACTAACATACTAGCATTAAATGCTGCTGTTGAAGCTGCCCGAGCCGGTGAGCATGGAAAGGGATTTGCCGTTGTTGCTGCTGAAGTACGAAAACTTGCTGAACGAAGTAAAATTTCTGCCGACGAAATTGAAGAATTATCAAGATCTAGTGTAGAAGCAACAGAAAGAGCACAGGAATTAGTAAATAAAGTGGTTCCTGAAATTGAAAAGACCTCTAAATTAGTTCAGGAAATTGCAGCTGCAACTAATGAACAAAATTCCGGAGCCAATCAAGTAAACAGTGCTTTACAATCCTTAAATCAGATTACACAACAAAATGCAGCATTATTTCAAACTTTAGCCGATGATGCAACTAATTTATCAAATCAGGCAGATGTATTAAATGAGGTAATTACTTATTTTAAAACAAAATAATAATCAACAAACTAAAAACAAAGGCGGCTTAGAAAGCCGCCTTTTTAATATTATAAAATTAATACTTCCATTTATTAGCTAATGCCACAAGGGATAGCATTACAGGAACTTCGACCAAAACTCCAACTACAGTTACCAGTGCGGCAGGTGATTGTAATCCAAACAAAGCAATTGCAACAGCAACTGCCAATTCAAAAAAATTACTTGCGCCTATCATTGCAGCAGGCGAATTAATATTATGTGGTAATTTTAGTTTTCGACCACTAAACCAAGTAATAAAAAATATAAAATAAGTTTGAATAACTAAGGGCACTGCTATTAGTACGATAATAAAAGGATTGTTCAATATGTTTATACCTTGAAATGCAAAGAGCAGTACCAAGGTAACCAAAAGAGCTAAAATTGAAACAGGTTTTAATTTGGGCAAGAATTCATTTTTAAACCACTCTTCCCCTTTGGAACGGACTAATAGTTTATGAGTAATATATCCGGCTACTAAAGGAATCACAACAAAAATTATAACACTTGCAACTAGAGTATCATAGGGTATTTGAATATTTGTAATACCTAACAGTAATCCTACAATCGGAACAAAGGCTATCAAAAGGATAAGATCGTTTACTGAAACTTGTACTAATGTATAATTTGGGTCACCGTTTGTTAAATACGACCATACAAAAACCATAGCTGTACAAGGCGCTGCTCCTAAAAGTATTGCACCTGCAATATACTCGCCGGCTAACTCAGGTTCAATAAATGCACCATAAAGTTTTGAAAAGAAAATCCATGCAAAAAATGCCATTGTAAAAGGCTTAATCAACCAGTTAACAACCAATGTTAGGATTAATCCTTTAGGTCTTTTACCGATATTCTTTATACTTGAAAAATCTACCTGTAACATCATAGGATAAATCATAAGCCAAATTAATATAGCTACAGGAATATTTACTGTGAATATTTCCATTTGACTCAATAATTGCATACTATCTCCCGTAAAATGCCCAATAGCAATACCACCAGCTATACATAATGCAACCCAAAGCGTCAGGTATTTTTCAAAAAATCCAATGTGCTTTTTTTGTGTCATAATGTTATTTTATATTTTCAGTATAGAATTTTGTAAATGCTTCTTTAATTTCATCTCGTACTCTGATGAATTCGCTCCAAATATATTCATCTGATCCGGTTACATAAGATGGATCATTAAAACCAATATGTAACCTATTTTTAACCTTTCCTGTAAATGCCGGACAAACTTCATTAGCACCACCGCAAACAGTTATTACATAATCCCATTCATCATTTAGATATTTTTTAACTTGGTCTGATGTATGAAGGCTAATATCAATACCAATTTCTTTCATTACTAAAACAGCCTTAGAATTCAGTTTCCCAGAAGCTTCAGTTCCAGCTGACAAAACAGTAATATTTTTATCAAACGACTGCAGAAATCCCTGGGCCATTTGACTACGACATGAATTACCTGTACAAAGAATTAAAATTTTCATTCTATAGTTAGATTAAAAGAATAAAACATCCAAATATACATTATTTTACATTTTTTCAATTAAGAACTTACAAACAAAAAGCTGTGCAATACGCACAGCTTGAATGTATTTAAAATAATAATGTTATAATTATAATCCTATAGATTTCAAGAATGCCTTTTCATTCGGCTCTCTTCCAAGAAATTCTTTTACTATCTCCATTTCGTCAATTGTTGATCCGCGTTCAAGAACAACTTTTTTCAATTTTAATCCGGTTTTCTGATCCATAATTCCATTTTGTTCAAAAACAGAAAACATATCCTCTGCAAATACTTTAGCCCACAAATAACCGTAGTAGCCAGCAGCATAACCATTTAAATGGCCAAACCCGGCTTCAAAATGTGTGCCTTGCTGAAATTTATATAAAGTAATTTCATTTTGTAGTTCTTTTACCAACTCAGTTGTTGATTTTGCACCATTTGCATCATATTTATCATGATAAGTCATATCCAATGTTCCATAGAATATTTGTTGTAAGGTATGCAAACCGGATCCAACATTTCTTGCAGCAATCATTTTATCGTGCAAATCTTTTGGTAATACTTCTCCTGTGTCATAATGTTTTGCGAAAAGAGTTAATGCTTCATAGTTCCATGCCCAATTTTCAAAAATTTGCGATGGCATCTCAACAAAATCCCTTACTACATTAGTTCCTGACTGTGACACTAGTTCGGCCTTTGTTAAAAGATCGTGCATTAAATGTCCAAACTCATGAAAGAAAGTTTCAACATCATTGTGAGGCATTAATGCAGGCATATCATCTGTTGCTTTTGGAAAATTACAAACCAAACTTGCTGTTGGTATTTGATATTCATCTCCTGCCATTTTACCGGAAATCATTCCAAAACAAGCTGCATGATTAAATTTATTTTCACGTGGGAATAAATCTAAATAGAAACGAGCGATTAATTCATCGTTTTCTTTTACCTCATAAAAACGTACTTCATCACTCCATACCGAAGGGTTTTTAACTTCTTCGAATTTAACACCATAAAGATGCTGAGCAATTTTAAACAAACCATCGATAACATTACCAACTTCGAAATATTCCTTTAACTTCTGATTATCCAGTTCGTACTTATCTTTTAAAAGAATATTATTATAAAATGAAGCTTCCCACGAATCTATTTTCTTTATAGAATTATCACCAATATACTTTTGTTTTACATCTAAAAGTTCTTTATAATCACGTTCAGCCTTAGTATGTACTTTTTCTTTTAAACTATTTTCGAAATTCCACACATTTTGTGGGTTTTTAGCCATTCTATTTTCAGTTCGATACTTGGCAAAAGTTTTATAACCAAGTAAGGCAGCCAGTTTTTCTCTTTCAATTAAAATCTGTTTTAATATGTCGAGATTTTTATCAGCGGCAATATTCTTAAACTTTTTAGCAAGTTCTTCACGTGCTTCATTTGATTTTGAATATTTCATAAATGGAATATAAGATGGATATTCCATCCCAATTTTATATGTCCCATCCTCTTGTCGATGTGCATTTTTATAATCATCGGGCAATCCGTCAATTTGATCTTCTGTAACAATTAAAAAATCCTTATGAGAACTAATATTTGAGTCAAACTGAATTCCTAAATCTGATAATTTATCCTGGATAACTTTTAATTTATCTCTTTTTTCTTTTGGTAAGGCAAAACCATTACGTTCGAACTCTTCAACAGTTTCTTTTAAATATTTTTTGTTTGCACCTGTTAACCTGGTAGCTTCTTCTGATGATGAATATGTTTTTACAGCTTTATAAAGATTCTCACTTAAAGAAATCTCATTAAAGAATTTTCCAAATTCTGCTGTACTTTCTAAACATTTATTTCTTATTTCATCATCCGGATGAACATAAGCTAACAAAGAAATCACCTCGTTAACTTTCATTAAATCATTGTAAATATTATCCAACGATCGCATTGTATTTTCAAATGTTTTTTCATCTGAAGATACAGTGTAAATATTATTCAGGTTTTCTTTTGCCCGATTAATTGCTTCAGATGTAGCATCAGTAACATGCTGCACTGTAATACTTTTAAAATCTATGGTTTGATTTAATTCATTAAAGAATGGGTTTCTCATACTGTTTTCGTTTTTATTACATGAAATTAATCCTGTACCGATCAATAAAATTGTTAAAAAATAGTTTAGCACCTTTACCTTTTTCATTTTATCCTGATTTTATAATGAAGTTTTAAGGTCACAAAAATAATATTTTATAAATTACACGGTATTAATATTTAATTTTTCTTACGATAAGTTTTCGCTATGAATATTAAAAGACTAGTTGACAATTTAAAAAATACTTACATACTGCAAAAAATGCAATATCTTTCAGATCAAGAAGGGATAATGCGCAGATATATTCGAGAGAAAGAAAATTGGGATTTACATTTAAAAAAAACGAAAAGCTTTATTTTAAAAGCTGCGAAAACAAAACAAAAAGGCAAAATGGTGGTTTTAGGAAGTGGCTGGTTACTTGATTTGCCTTTAGATGATTTATCTAAGCAATTCAAAGAAATTATTTTGATCGATATAGTTCACCCAAGACAGGTTTTACGAAAAATTGAAAAATATTCTAATGTAACTGCTTTAAAAGAAGACATTACAGGAGGCCTGATTAGTTACATTTATCAAACTATAAAAACAGATAAAAAGAAAAAACAAAAGACATTGTTAACATCAGCCAATTTATTTTCGTTTTCATTACCTGAAAATACTGATTTTGTAATTTCGTTAAATGTTATGTGTCAGTTACACATTATTTTAATTGATTACATTAAAAAATTCAATATATATTCAGATTCTGAATTACAAAACCTGGTTACCCACATTCAACAATCGCACATTAATATGTTACCGAAAGGGAAATCTTGTTTAATTACTGATATTGAAGAAGAAATTTTAGAAGAAGATAAACTTATTGGTATGAATCCGTTAATTCGGGTAGATTTACCAACAGGAAATTTTTTCACAAACTGGCAATGGAAGTTTGACTCTTTAATGACTTACAGAGACGATTTTAAAACATTTTTTAATACAACTGCAATCGATTTTTAAAATGAAAACTTAATGAGCACGAATTGGAAAATGATTATTACGGATTTGGATGGCACTCTTTTAAATAATAATAGAGAAGTGGGCTTGACTGATATGAAAACTTTGTTTTGGTTAGGCGAAAACAACATAATAAGGGTAATTGCAACCGGCCGTAATTTTTTTTCTTTAAGGAAAGTATTAAAAGATAATTTCCCAATTGATTACCTGATTTTCTCATCTGGCGCAGGTGTTTACGACTGGAAAAATAAAACACTGATGCATTCTCAATATATGCCTGACTATGAAGTAAAACAAATATCAGAAATATTAATTAATCACAAAGTGGATTTTATGATTCATGAAATGATTCCTGAGAACCACAAATTTGTTTATCATCGTTCCGGAAATCACAATCCTGACTTTGAACGTAGAATTAACGTATACAATGATTTTGCCATTGAACTTAATCCAAAAACAGAAAGTTACCAACATGCCTGTCAGATTATAGCAGTATTTCCTAACAACATTAGTCTCTTTGATGAAATTAAACAAAAATTTAGTGACATTAAAATAATTCGCACAACCTCACCATTAGACGGAGATTCAATATGGATGGAAATTTTTCCGAAAATAGTTTCAAAGGGATATGGAATAGATTGGCTTTGTAAAGCATTAAATATAGGCCCGGTTAAAACAATAAGTATTGGAAATGATTATAACGACATAGATATGCTTGAGTATACTGCTGAGAAATTTGTTGTTGATAATGCACCAGACGATTTAAAAGCAAAATTCCCTGTGTGTAAAAGCAACCAGAAAAATGGTTTTACCGATGTTGTCTTAAGATTTTTTGATGTTTTTCATCTTTAAAAGGGAAGATTTTTTTATAAAAAATTTATCTAAACCTATATCTTACTCCTATCGACACATCTATTAGCTTAGGATATCCCGGAACTAATGTTGCTGAGAGATCTAATGATTTTCTTAATCTATAATTAAACTCTAATTCGCCTCCGTACCATAGAAATTTATATTGCCAGAAATCAGTTTCATTTCCATTGTAAAATCCTGAATTAACATAGTTATCGAATTTTGAATACCAACTTCTTCTATAAATAAATGTTGGTCCTAATCCACCATTGATTGAAAATTTTTCTTTTTGTAAAATGACTCCCCTAAAGCCCACATGAACTAGGCCTGAAAAAAGCCCTCCGCAATCAGAATAAAAAGCAGTTACAGTTTTAAAGGAGAGTTTGTCTTTATGAAAAAAAGATTCGTATCCAAAATATATTCCCAGATTAATAACTACAACTCCGTTTCTATCAATTTTCATAGGCATATTGTCAGCATTAACATCACCATCAGGATGAAAGCTGAAACCGAAAAATTTAACTGTGAAATTATCCTGTGAAGCTCCAATTATGGAAACAAGCATTAATAAAATAAACAGGATACTCTTTTTCATTAAAATGTGATTACTAAAAGTCAACAAATTTACACGAAGTTTTATAATTTTCTCAATTAAAAAAATGGAGCCCATGTTGAAACTCCATCTTAAACAATTTGATGTTTTCTATTTTTCAAAAAATGCTTCTACCCCTGGATAATGAAATTTTCGTTTTGCAACTTCCAGTGGGAAAATAAAGTATTTTATCTCAGCTTCTGAACAAACATTACCTTCCGAATTTAACAGTTCAGCATGAATAGTAGCAAACTTTTTATTCTGCTCAACCAGTTTTGCACGAATAGTTAATTTCCCTTTATCTGTAAATACAGTATTTTTATATTTTACATTTAAAGTTGCAGTAACTCCGGCAGTTTTTACTTTTACAGAAACAACCCAACTTGCAATTTCATCTAAAATTGTCGATTGAATTCCTCCATGTAAAATATTACCATAACCTGCTAAATGCTTCTTCGGCATCCAATTACTAACAACATAGTTTCCGTCTTCGTAAAATTCCATTTGTAAGCCAAGGTGGTTATTTGGAGAACAACCGAAACAATTGTAACCTTCTAATTTAGCATAAGGGTTTAATATTTTTCTCATTTTTTAATAATGAATATTTGCTTATTAATATTCGAAAGATCTACCCGTAATTGATTCAATCGGAATTTTTATTATTAATACATTATCAACTGATGGTTTTGAATATTTGAATTCCTTATCTGTATAATTTTTCATAAAAATATTCAGGCCTTTTATTTTTTCATCATAATCATCAATGAACATAGCATGGCCATGTGCCAAAACACCTTTATAAGCAAATCGCCACGAACATGCTACGTGTTCATGCCTGGAAAAAAGCTTATGCTCTGTATCGAATTCAACACAAACTTTATTGTTTCTTTTTAATATATCTACCTTCTTACCTTCTTTGCCACAATGCAACCAAATAGTTTGATCATCATAGCCGAAATTCATTGCAAGCACATAAGGAGAATCTCCATCGACCATTCCTACACGACAAATTTTACAGTTCTTAATAATTTCCTCGAGTTCATCAATTTCAACAATATCTTTAATTGCATTATCACGCTTAGCCATAATGATTTACTATTAAATTAATAAATTTAAAATGATTATAAAGATACAAATTTGAGAAAGTTAAAATTATAAATGAAATATTAATTTTCCGGCATGTTAAACAAGGGTAGTGTAAATGTAATAGTTGTTCCTCCTCCTTTTGCACTTTCTATAAAGATATCGCCATTATTCATAGTTATGAATTCTTTACAAAAGAATAATCCTAAGCCTTTTCCTGTTTCACCTTCGATTTCTTTACCATGTCCATTAGCCAGTTCAAAAACCATTTCCCTTTTTTCTTTCGGTATTCCTATTCCTGAATCTGTTACCCAAACTTTAGCGAATTGTTGATTACTATCAATTCCAACAATAATTTCTCCTTTTTCCGGAGTAAATTTCACAGCATTATTTAATAAGTTTCTCATTACCGTGAATAACATATTTCTATCAGCAAAAACCATCACATTTTTTGAAAATGTAAATTTCAAATCAATATTTTTGATTTCAGCAATCGGACGATAAATCTCTATGGTTTCTAAAATATTTTCTTTTAATTTTAAATTCTCTGGCTTATAAGGAAATTTCCCTTGTTGATTTAATGCCCAGGTTAATAAGTTATCAATTAATGACAATACATTGTTAACAGATAATTTGAGGGTTTTTGAAAGTTTTTTTAATGAGTCATAATCCTGCTCTTCTACCCAATGAGGTATTAATTGGGCAATACTATCCATAAAAACTAACGGACTGCGTAAATCGTGAGCAATAATCTGAAACAGATTGTCTTTTGTTTTATTCGACTCTATTAGTTCATCATTCTGCTTTACAATTTCGATCCTTTGATCAGTAATTTTGTTATTTTGTTTTACAAGAATTTGATTAAGCTTTTTGCGTTTTTTATTATCCTTGAAATAATACACCAATAATGATATCGCTAAAACAGAAACAAGTATTAATATATTTCGCTGAAAACTTTTCTGTTTTGTTTCAATTTTTCTTTTAGATAATTCAAGCTTCTGAATGGCTTGTTCTTTTTCCAGAAAAGCTATCTGTTGTTCCCGTTTTTCGGCTTCATATTTTTGTTCCAGAGATGTTACTTGTTTAATATATTCTTCGTTAAATATGCTATTCTGTATCTCGTTATATATTTTTAAATACTCAAGGCTTTTTTTATACTGATTTTGCCTTTCATAAGCTTTTTGTAAGTTTAAAGCTACATTATATTGCTTTGGAAGGTCTCCTATTTCCTTTGCCAATTGAAAACTTTCTACTAAATATTTTTCTCCTTCAGAAAACTTTCTTGTTTTTATTAAAACATTGCCCATGCCCTGCAATGAATTTATTAAGGATTCTTTATCTCCTATTTCCTTCTTAATTTTTATTGCTTTTACATAATAATCTTGAGCAATTTTATATTTCTTTAACTGTTCATAAGTACTGGCGATATTATGAAGCAGCCAGACTTTTTCTAATTTACTACTTGATTCTTCAAGCAGATCGAGACTTTGTTTATAATATTCTAATGCAGTTTCATATTTTTTTGTTGCTTTATATATATTACCAATATTCATTAATGTTATTGGTATTTTATCATTCACCTCTAATTTGCGCCTTAACTCTAGATTATTTAGTTGATAAACAAGTGATTTGTCAAAATCAGAAATTTCATAGTAAAGAATAGCCAAATTATTAATTACGTATGTTATCTTTATTGAATCCTTTATTTCTTTATAAATCCTAAGGCTCGACAAGAAAGATTCTAAAGATTTATCATAATCTCCTTTTCGTTTATATATATTTCCCATTCTATTTAAAATACTCGCCTTCTCAGAATTTATATGTAAACTATCAAAAAGAGAATATGACTCTTGATAAAAAGACAAGGCCTTATCATAATTAGCCAGATACTTATTTGCTAATCCCATCTGATTTAACACGGTAGCATAATAAAAATCATGGTTTAAATCCTTGACTATTGTCAGAGCCAGCTTACATAATGCAAATGAAGTATCAGTTTGAACTTTTAGATATCTATACGATAAATCAACTAAATTATAAACCTTGACAGTATCATTCTGTTGATTTCTAACATTTATTCTGATACTATCAAGATTAACAGTTTGTCCATTAATAGCACTTATTGTACTAGAAATACAGAGTAATAATGTAAAAATTATGTTAATCCCAATTTTCACGATTTGTTTTACTTATAATCTATTCGTTTTCACCATTATCTGAGCCTGTTCCACCACCTCCAGGAGGATCTGGCTTTGCTCCATCTGCTTCAACTTTTGACATACTATAAACCTGCATCTTTATTTTTTCTAATTGTTTCACATCTTCAGGTTTTAAATTTATTGAATACTCCTGTAATTGAACCTCGGCAACTTTTTCATATTCTGAATCGGCTTCGAAATAGAAATTTACCAGCCAGGCTTTACCGTCCCACTTTTGGTCAATTACATCTAATTTATATTTACCGGGAAGTTTAATAAGTAAATCCAATCGGTAGTTTTCAGTACCTTCTTTTACAAATAAGTTAAAATACGGGTAGAATGGTTTCATATTTTTAAAATTTTATGGTTTAACAATAATTCGTTTAAAGTTAACATAAAAATTTATTTAAGCAACTAATATTAAAGACATCCTGATTGTCTCAGCCATTCAAATAAAGCAACCGCTAAGGCATGAGATACGTTCATTGAAGTATTGTTTCCCGGAACCGGAATGTGCACAATTTCATGACATTTGTCGAGTAATTTTGAATCTATTCCGGTTATTTCATTTCCAACAATTAAAGCAACTTTTTTCGGGAGTTTTACCTGATAAATATTTTTAGAATCACTTGAGGTTTCGATTGCAATCCATTTATAATCTGAAGGAATTTTTACTTTTAATTCGTTCTCCTTACAAAAGCTCCAATTAACCGAACTATAACTAGATGAAGCTGTTTTCTTAATTCTTGAACTTCGTGTGTTGTCATTATTTGTTACAAACAAAACCTCTTTACATCCTGCATTATCTGCTAATCGAATAATATTTCCAATATTCTCAGGTGTTTTAATATTGTAACCAATAATAATTGGGAAGGTATAATCTGAAAGGATTTTGGTGTTCTTAAATAATTCTTTGGAATGTATTGTTCTATCAGCCATTTTAATTCTCTGAAATAACTAAATCCATTTTAATGTCATGTTTATCAACAGGTACAGAATCCAAAAGCTGAAAATCAAAGCAAACACCAATCTTCTTTGCTTTTATCGATTTTAAGAGTTTATCGTAATATGCCTTGCCTCTTCCTAAACGATTGTTTGTCTTATCAAAAGCTATTCCGGGAACAATAATCAAGTCAATATTTTCTGGTTCGTCGAAAATATCTCCTTCTGGTTCTTCTATTCCAAAAGATTCTCCTTTTATTAAATTATTCAGACCTGAAAAACTTTTCAACTCAAGTTCATCTCCTTTTACAACAGGTAAAATTATCTTTTTTTCAATATACCATTTCAATATAAAATCATGGGTGTAAACTTCATCATCCATGGACCAGTAAGCCATAATAATTTTTGATTTAGAAAATGCGTCCAACTGCTCTAGTTTCTTAAAAACCTTTTCGGATTTTTGTTTTTTTTCTTCCAGAGTAAATTGTTTTTTTAGCTCTCGAATATAATTTCGAATTTCTGACTTCTTGTTGTCAATCATACAAAAAAGGTAAATATTTAGCTGGTCATTTCGGTAATAAAATTGTTTCCTTCAAAGGTATTACATAATTCGGAGAAGATATTACGATTATGTTTTCTTGATGTTGATACAAAGCTTTCTATTCTTGCATATATTTCTGCTCCGGTAAAAGTACGAAATCCGTTTGATATCTTTTGTTTGACCTTTGCCGGTCTAATATCTCTTTCGGCAAGATTGTTAGTGAATGGTACATCCTTATTGAAAGCAAATGCAAGTATTGCATGCTGCTCCCTAATCAGGCGTTCAACAAGATTTCTCCCTTTTGTGCGTTTATATCTCCCTCTTTTTCCAGGCATTTTTATGGGTGGCGGTTCTGATTTCTCTCCGGCATTACAAATATGATTGTATTTGGATTCAATAATTTGTTGTCGTTTAACTCTTTCTTCAAAAGGCATCTTATAAATACTCATAAGAAATGCTTTAAACTTTTTAGCCCATTTACTATTATCATTTTCTATCAATCCTTCCAGTTCTCTTAGTATATGAGCTCCACAAATGGCATGTTTAAGACCCTTGAATTTAAAATAGCTGCTCCAGCAATCATGCACAAGCCAACCTGAAAATTTATGTAATACAGATTTGTCGCTTTCTAAGGCTTCGCCTCCACGTTTTGCATGTACGAAAAGATATGTGTAAAGCAATGACGTTGCAGTATGCAACCAATGTAATTTATTTTCTACCCATAGACCTGTTTCATCAGCATGAGTTACATCCCCTTCTGCTACTTTTGTCTTTATTATATCTTCACTCTTTTCAAGTTTTTCATAGCATTGCTGAGAGGCTGAATAAACAGTTGATTCATTTATTGAGTAACCGAATAAATCGCCAAATAACAACTGAACTTTCTTGAAAGGAAGTTTAAAATGGACGTTTAATAATACGGCATAAGCTTTTACCCCATTACCATATTGAGTAGGGGCATTAATATTTTTCGGCGAAACACCGGTATGCAATTCTCCACATAAAGGACATATTGCTTTATGTATTTGGTATTCCGTGACTTCTAATTTTGGTTGCGGCAAATCAAATAATTGTCGTGTTTCTGATAATTCAAGTTGGTCTTTTGTGAACTCATGTCCACAGCTACATTTATCCGGACTGCATTTTATTATTTTATCCGGATTCTCAACTTGATGTAGGGTTCGTCCTTTATGCCCTTTTTGACCTCCTTGTTTACCTTTCTTCTTTTTGGAAAATGCAGGTTTTCTTTTGTATCCATCGCTTGATGGTGGCTTACTGCTATTCTTGCTATTGCTGTTTAAGCGAGCTTTTAATTCAGTATTTTCTGCTTTTAATTCAACAACATCTCTTTGTAGTTTTGTGTTTTCTAATTCAAGTTTGGATACACGTTTTAATAGTGAATCAATTTTTTCTATGAACTCTTGTATGTCCCTGTTTTTATCCAAACTTTTTTTACCAAAAGTAGTCTAGACACATCCTATAAATCAAATTATTAGAACTCTTTTTATAAAGAAAAATGAAAC
>JAUWQL010000114.1 GCA_030611105.1 Bacteroidales bacterium | reverse complement strand
TACATTAAATCCTTGTCGCCGGTAAACTCGACCATTCGGTTTCCTTTTTTCAAATCAGACGCACCTAATTGTTTCAACTCACCGAAAAGAACATCTTCTAAACCACGAAAGGTTTTGGCAACCATCTGAAAACTATTATTCTTACTTACCACTTTTAATTATATTTTATTTTTGGTCTAAAAACTCGTTTACATGCTTAAGGGCATTATTGAAGCGTTCATCGCCTTTTCCCTTCACTATTTTATAATTAAATCCAAGCTTATTTAATTCTTCTTTATATATTTCAAATAATTGTTCTCTCATCGCGCCACCATTTTCTCGAACAGGATCGGGAATCCATGGTATATCATTATTACATAATAAAAATAAATCAATATTACTATCTTTAATTTTTTTATCAATCCAATCAGGAACTTTGTTGAAAACCAATTTAAACCATATTTTAGTAATTATCAAATATGTATCATAAAACAGTATCTTATTTGCCTTTTGATAATATTCATTTTCCAACTCAATTTGTTTATCTGCAATATGTTCAACATCATCATAAGTATATGGGCTTTTAAGATTTTCAATATATTCACGAGCATATTCAGGAACCGACACAGTATTATACTTATCAGACAAAAACTCTGACAATTCTGTTTTTCCGGTAGATTCAGCACCAATTAAAACTATACGTTTAATTTCTTTTTTAACTCCTTTTTCCATTCGATATAACCTAAAATTGCGAGTACAGTATAAACGGCAAACAATATTACGGTTAGATATAATCCTTTATAAATATACAATCCTAAGGATACAGAATCAACAATAATCCAGATAATCCAGTGTTCAATAATTTTTCTGGCTAACATCCATGTTGCAACAAAACTAGCAGCAGTTGTAAATGCATCCCAGTATGGAATTTCTGAATCGGTATAATTCACTAAAATATACGATATAATAATAAATAAAATTGATGTTGCTAAAAATAGATAAATTGCTAATTTGATATTGGTTTTAGTTATCTTCAGATCATCCTGTTTTTTACTTTTCGCACCAAACATCCAGTAAGACCAGCCATATACACTCACTATGAGATAATATACCTGTAAACCCATATCAGCATAAAACTTGGTAACAAAAAAAACATATATATATAATGCAGAAGTGATAAAACCAACAGGCCAACACCAAATATTTTGCTTTATGGACAGAAGAATATATAATAACCCGAAAATTAAGCCTAGTAATTCAATATAATTATTACTTATCCAAAGCAAAACCTGTTGCAGCATTTTAAAGATATTTTAATAATTATAAAAATTTGGATTTTATCGGGTATTTAAGACTTGTTTTTCGTAGTGATCCCAGTTTTTCATTATTTCAACTGCCTTGTTAAATCCTTTATCACGAACATTTACAATTTGAAAATATTCACTCATATCCCATAAATCACGAGCTATTAAGGCTTTAACAATTAACCTAAAATTATCTTTGGATTTTTCAAACTCTTCATCTGTAGTTTCAATATCGTTTTCTTTTCCGTAATCCAAAAGGTTATTTAATATCTTATCGGTAACCTCAAAGCGATCATTGTAGGTATTAAAATCGGGATATCCGGATTTTAACTTTCTCCTGTTTTTATCAATATATTCCAGCACAAAAGAATTAAGTACCCCTTGTCGTATCATTTTACTGTAAAATCCCGTAACAGATGTTGTATCTAAAGGAATAAATATATCGGGCATAATACCACCACCTCCATAAACAACCCGGTTGTTCTTTAGTGTTTGATATTTTAATGAATCGGGTAAGTTTATGCTATCCTTATTTAAAAACTCGCCATGCTCATAACGATTAAATAATTCTTTCTCATATTCTTCTTTTCCATCTTCGTAAGGTTTTTGAATCAATCTCCCTGTTGGAGTATAATATCTGGCTACAGTTAATCTTATCATTGAACCATCTGGTAAAAACATTGGTTTTTGTACTAAACCCTTACCAAACGATCTTCGGCCAACAATTATACCTCTGTCCCAGTCCTGAATTGCACCGGAAACAATTTCGCTTGCAGACGCCGACCCTTCATCTATTAATACAATAACTTTACCATCTTTACATTGGCCATTTCCTGTAGCTTTGCTTTCTGTTCTGGGCGATTGTAATCCTTTCGTATAAACAATTAATTGACCTCTCTCCAAAAATTGATCGCTAAGATCAATCGCCTTATCTAAATATCCGCCTCCATTGTTTCGTAAATCCAGTATAATTGATTTTGCACCTTGCTTTTTTAACAAATTTAATTTTTCCATAAATTCATTAAGGGTTGTCATCGCAAAGCGATTTATTTTTATGTAAGCAATCTCATTATCAATCAAATATGCTGCATCAACACTATAAATTGGTATTTTATCACGAATTATTGTAAAATGTAATATTTCTTTTACGCCTTTTCTTTTAATTCCAACATTTACTTTAGTTCCTTTTTCACCTAATAATCTGTCGTAAACTCCTTTAGTCGAAATCTTAATGATAGCAACATTCTCGCCATCAATCTCAACAATCCTGTCTCCCGCCCTTAAACCTACTTTTTCGGATGGGCCTCCTGATATTGGAGATATTACATAAAGAGTATCATTTAAAATATTAAATTGGATTCCTATACCTTCGAAATTTCCTTCGAGAGGTTCATTCATTTCTTTTACTTCATCGGCAGGAATATAAACCGAATGAGGGTCTAATTCTTTTAAAATATCAATAATAGCATCCTCAACAATTTGTTTTGAATCAACTGAATCGACATAATAAGTGGATATATAACCCAGGGCTCTGCTAAATTTAAAAATATCTTCGGTAAGATATTGTGAAAATAGTTTAGCAGGTAATAAAAACAGAAATAATACAAATATATATCTGGGAAATTTTAGCCTAAGCATAATACTTTAATTTGATTTGCAATTATATAACAAATTTTAATCCGGGATTATTTTCTTGGGATTAAATTAAACGGGATTTTTATAACATCCGACAGATCTTCGCCATCTTCAAATATCTGATCGTCAATATCATCATAATACCAATCAATCTTTATGTTTGCTCCTTTATTAAATAATTGTTTAAAATAATCTAATAAATGTAATATATATTTTGATGATGCTGAATTCATGTAATCTAAATCAAACTTTAAACTAAAGTTAAAATTTGATAAATCGCTTTCATCCTCAAAGATTTTTTTTACATAATTCTCTACTCTATATATTATAGATTCATAAAAAGCAATAACATCTTCGGGACGAGAAATCCCTGTCAGTTCAAATTTTTGATTTTTAACATCAAGTACTATTTTAGGAGTAATTTCTGTTGATTCAATATAAAGATTTTCCATAGTTTGTAAGAAGGCTTTTATTTGGAATTAAGCAATATTTCATTCGTGTAAACATTATTTAAGACTATGAATTTTAATTAATTATAGTTTAAATTTTAAATTATATCTTTCTATTACCATGGAACATTCATGCCTGCCTGACGGCAGTCAGGTTGTGAACGATAGTGCATGAATGTTTCAAGTGTGTAATATAGTAATTTATTGTCAATTTTACGGAATGAATAATCAATTTTATTCCCATTCTATCGTTGCAGGAGGCTTAGAACTTATATCATAAACCACCCTGTTTATTCCTTTTACTTTATTTATGATTTTATTTGAAATATCAGCCAAAAACTCATAAGGTAAATGCGACCAATCAGCTGTCATACCATCGGTTGAAGAAACTGCACGTAATACAACTGCATTTTCATAAGTTCTCTCATCACCCATTACACCAACTGATTGAACAGGTAATAATATAACTCCTGCCTGCCAAACTTTATCGTATAAATTATACTCTTTAAGCCCTTCAATATAAATATCATCAACATCCTGCAAAATTCTAACTTTTTCGTGTGTTATATCACCAAGAATTCTTATTGCAAGTCCCGGACCTGGGAAAGGATGTCGTTTCAGTAATTCACTTTTTATTCCGATAGACGCTCCTACTCTGCGAACTTCATCTTTAAATAAAAGGTTTAAAGGCTCAACAATTTTCAGGTTCATTTCCTCGGGTAATCCACCCACATTATGATGCGATTTTATAGTAGCTGAAGGTCCACTAACCGATACAGATTCAATAACATCAGGATAAATTGTTCCCTGTGCAAGCCATTTAACATCTTTAATTTTATGTGCTTCCTGATCAAATACTTCAATAAATACTCTGCCAATTGCTTTTCTTTTTCCTTCAGGATCAGAGATACCCTTTAACTGACTAAGGAACTGTTCTTTTGCATTTACACCAATTACATTAAGTCCCATATCTTTATATGATTCAAGAACTTTTTCAAATTCATTTTTTCGTAACAAACCGTTATCTACAAAAATACAAGTCAGGTTTTTACCAATAGCTTTATGCAACAACACTCCTGCAACCGAAGAATCAACTCCTCCTGATAATCCAAGAACAACCTTATCATTACCTAATTTTTCTTTTAATTCTTTTATTGTATCATCTGCAAAAACAGATGGAGTCCAATCTTGCTTACATCCACAAATATTAACAATAAAGTTTTCAAGTAACTGTTTTCCTTGAGTTGTATGATAAACCTCCGGATGAAATTGAATACCATAAGTTTCTTCATCCGATATTTTAAATCCACCAAACTTCACATCTTTAGTACTAGTTATAATTTGGTAATTATCAGGAATTTTAGTTATAGTATCACCATGCGACATCCAAACCTGCGTATCCAATTCAAGGCCTTTCATCAGCTTATCATCTTTATCAATATAATTTAGTCGTGCACGGCCATACTCTCTGTGTTTTGATGGTAAAACTTCGCCACCATAATTATGTGCTAAAAATTGTGCACCATAACATACGCCTAATAAAGGATATGATTTTTTAATTTTCGATAAATCCGGGAAGGGTGCATTTTTATCTCTAACAGAAAACGGGCTCCCTGAAAGAATAACACCTTTAAAGGCAGAATCAAGTTCGGGTACTTTATTAAAGGGATGAATTTCACAATAAACATTCAGCTCGCGTACTCTTCTGGCAATCAGCTGAGTATACTGCGATCCGAAATCTAAAATAAGTATCTTTTCATGCATAGCATAAGTTTTCTAGCTTCAAATTAATAATGTAGCAAAGATAATAATATCAATAAGAAGTTTAAAAAGAAATATTGACAGTTTCTCTGGTTTTAAATAAAAATTAATCAGTGTTACTTTAACTAATAATTGCCACAGATTCACAGATTTTCAATGGATAATAATTATCAAACATTAGGATAGATTTGAAAAATAATTTTTAGGATATTTTTCAGTTTTATAATAATCTGTGAATCTGTGGCTTTTTTGTAAAGTTCAAATTCTGAATATGTCCACTGATTTGTTACAATTATTCAAATTTTTTCAGAATATCTTTAACAGCATCCTTATGAATGGTAAATCCCATCATTTTCAATTTCACATAATCTTCGTTGAAGAAATAATAACCAAATTCAAACGCATCATGATCATTATTTCTAGAACCACTACTGGAATCTTTAATTAAATACCAGTCATTGCCATCTTTTTCTACATATCCCATCAAATGCATTCCGTGATCATCAGTTGTAGTTTTATTTGAAAAACGGAATTGTCGAGAATCTTCGTCAATATATTCGGTAGGAATATCATAAGTCGGAACCAATGCTACCTGTGTTTTTCTTGAAAAACCAGATTCTGAAACATCACCACCAATACTGATGGTATATCCTTCTCTAATAGTTCTTTTAATAATGTCCATAAAAACATCAAGAGGAATATTATAGTATTCTTTGCTATGCCACCAATTATCGGGTACTTTATATTCAACTTGTTTCCAGTAAGATTCCTGTTTATATGAAAGAATTTCAACATAATCATCCGGATTAATTTTTATGTACCCATTCAAATAAGATTTTGGAGTATACTTTTTACCATCAACAGAGAATTCAGCAGGTGGCATACCAATATGATGGTTCATAATTTTTTTAATTGTTTCTAAAACTGCAACTTCATTCCATGCATTATTTTTTTTCACAGAATTTAAATAAGCCATCATTTCTTTGTACATGGCATCATGTGAATGATATTTTCTTCCGTTTATTAAACCACTATAATTACTCATTGGCACTGCTCCATACTGTTTAAATATGCGAGCAACTGCATTTGCTTCTGAGCCTTGAGCAAATAAGGAGGATCCTCTATTCTGAACAAATCCTCTTGCTTTCTCAATATATTCCCAGTAAACAATATAAATTTCCGATAATTTAACTTCTTTATTTTGAAGACGTTTTACTTCAGATTCATACATTGAAATGGTTGAATACGCCCAGCATGACCCTGCATTTCCCTGAGATATTACCGGATTAGCCCATTCTCTTTTGTATAAATTAATTTTATTTGGCAAATCCAGACCTGTATGATCCATCATAAACTTTTTTTCCTTTTTCTCAGGATTTAGTTTTTCTTTAACTTCAGAAACATCCTTCAAAATAAAGTTTTGATAAAATCCTGCTTTATATTCTTCAAAAACAGTTTTATCCTTCTTCTGTGCAAATGCATTAATTGCAAGAACAGAAACTACAAATAACAATAATCCTTTTTTCATTTTTTATAATTTTATTTTAGAGGTTCAAAAATACAATATTTAATTTTCTCTCGTTAATTCTACTTTATACTTTTCTCCATCTTCAGCGGGATATGTATTTGGGAAAACATCCCTGGCCTCACTGATAATCAGGTTTACATCTTTGTACCTTGCTGAAAAATGACCTACAATTAATTTCCCTACATTAGCTTTTTTTGCAATTTTTGCTGCATCTTCAGATGTTGAATGATAAGTTACTTTGGCCTGATGTTTCATATTTTTAGCAAAAGTAGCTTCATGAAATAGTAAATCAACATCTTTAATAATTTCTATAATATTCTCTGAATAAGCAGTATCTGTACAATAAGCATAAGACCTTACTTTATATGGAGGTAAAGTTAATTTATCGTTTAGAATAACATCACCATTATTAATAATAAAATCTCCACCTTCCTTAATGTCTTGAATTTTACTTATCGGGATTTTGTAATTCTGAACAACATTTTTTCTCAAGTTTCTTAAATGCGGTTGTTCAGTAAACATAAACCCACATGTAGGAATTCGATGTTTTAAAGGTATTGTTTCAACTTTAACTTTATTATCTTCATAAATTAGCTCACTAACTTTAGGTTTTAAATGATGATATACTATTTTGAATGACATGGTTCTTTCAAAGTACTCGATGTGCCTGCTTAAGATATTTTCTAATTCAGAGTGAGCGTATATATGCAAATCTTTATCACGATTAAGTAGATTAAATGTTGAAATTAATCCAAACAAGCCAAAAATGTGATCTCCATGTAAATGACTTATAAAGATATGATCGATCTTTCCAAACCGTATTTTATTTTTTCTGATTTGAATTTGCGTTCCTTCGCCACAATCAACTAAAAAAAACCGCTCATGTACATTAAGAACATGAGCGGTTAAGTTTCTTTTCGAAGTTGGAACAGCAGAACTGCTTCCTAATATTGTTAATTCAAAAGTCAAATTAAAAATTCGGTTTATTTACCATTATTTTCACGATCTTCTTCTTCGGTACTAACAATATCGATAGCTTCTTCGGTTGAATATGCAATATTCAAAACTGTATCCAACTGCGATATGGTAATTAATCTGTCAACAGCATCATTTAAACCTGTTAAAACAAATGTTCCATTAGCATTCTTACATAGACGATTAGCAACAAGAATAGCACTTAGACCTGACGAATCACAATATCTGCAATTACTTAAATCAAGTATAATGTTCTTTTCTCCCTTACCAGAGATTAAAACTAATTCGGATTTCAAACTTGGCGCAACATTCGTGTCAAGTTTTTCTTCCATTACTTGAATTAAAGTGTACTTTTCCAGTTTTTCAATCTTAAATTCCATTATAATTAGATTTTAATTAAAATAAAAAACTATTCAGAAGCTTTCTTGTCACTTTTCTTGTCAACCTTAGGTTTTTCCTCCTCGCCTGCCGGACGAGCAGGTTTCTTAGCTTCCTTCTTATCTTCTGCTTTATCTTCCTTTTTCTTAGCTTTTGGTTTTGCTGCAGGTTTAGCTTTCTTAACTTCCTTCTTCTCTTCTACTTTATCTTCCCCGCCTGCGGAACGGGCAGGTTCTTTCTTAGCTTTTGGTTTTGTTGCAGGTTTAGTTTTCTTTTCTTCCTTCTTAGCTTCTTCCTTAGCATCCATTTCAGCTTTCTTGTCAGCTATTTCTTTCTTCTGCATTTGTTCCATCTCATTCTTAAGCGATGCAAGCTCAGTAATATCTCCTAAAGTAGTTTTTTCTAAATTAGTTTTAATTTTCTTTACAGCTTTTTTATTAGAAGTAGCCTTTTGCTTTCTTTCTGCTGCCACTTCCCCTCTTTTCTCATCTTCAAAAACTCTACTGTGAGATAAGATTATTTTCTTAGATGATTTTGAAAATTCTATTACTTTAAAATCTAATTTTTCATCAACTTTAGCTGAAGTTCCGTCTTCTTTAACAAAATGTTTTGGGGTAACAAATCCCTCAACACCATATGGTAAAGCAACTACAGCTCCTTTATCAAATACGTCAATAACAGTACCTTCGTGAATTGAACCTACGGTAAATACTGTTTCGAATACATCCCAAGGATTTTCTTCTAATTGCTTGTGTCCTAAGCTTAATCTACGGTTTTCTTTATCAACCTCTAAAACAACTACTTCAATACTTTCCCCAATGGAAGTAAATTCAGCAGGATGCTTAATTTTCTTAGTCCAGGAAAGATCTGAAATATGAATTAAACCATCAACACCCTCTTCTATTTCAACAAATATACCAAAGTTAGTAAAGTTACGTGCTGTAGCAGAATGTTTAGTTCCAACAGCATATTTCTCGTCTACATTACTCCATGGATCAGTCTTAAGTTGTTTAATACCTAAAGACATTTTTCTTTCTTCTCTATCAAGAGTAAGAATTTGTGCTTCAATATTATCGTTAACTTGTAAAAATTCTTGTGCGCTTCTTAAGTGCTGCGACCATGACATTTCAGAAACATGAATTAGCCCCTCGACACCAGATTGAATTTCAACAAATGCTCCATAATCAGCTAAAACAACAACTCTTCCTTTAACAGTATCGCCAACTTTAATTTTCTTATCAAGAGAATCCCAAGGATGTGGAGTTAATTGTTTTAAACCAAGGGCAATACGTTTCTTCTCATCATCAAAATCAAGAATTACAACATTTAATTTTTGATCTAATTGAACCATTTCTTCAGGATGATTTACACGGCCCCAAGATAAATCCGTAATGTGGATTAATCCATCAACACCTCCAAGATCGATAAATACACCATAAGAAGTTATATTCTTAACAGTTCCTTCAAGAACCTGACCTTTTTCTAATTTAGCAATAATTTCTTTCTTTTGCTGTTCTAATTCCTCTTCGATAAGAGCTTTGTGAGAAACAACAACATTTTTAAATTCATGATTAATCTTAACAACCTTGAATTCCATAGTTTTCTCAACATAAATATCGTAATCACGAATTGGTTTAACATCAATTTGCGAACCAGGCAAGAATGCTTCGATGCCGAATACGTCAACGATCATACCACCTTTAGTACGACATTTAATAAAACCTTTAATAATTTCATCTTTTTCAAGAGCTTCATTTACACGATCCCAAGAACGTAATGCTCTTGCTTTTTTATGAGAAAGTACTAACTGGCCATCTTTGTCTTCCTGACTTTCTACATAAACTTCCACTTTATCACCGGGCTTTAATTCCTGATTATAGCGGAACTCATTTAAACTAACAATACCTTCAGATTTGTAACCAATATTAATTACAACTTCACGTTTGCTCATAGAAACAACTATTCCATCAATTACTTCGTTTTCAGTAATTGTTGAAAGCGTTTCATCATACATTTTCTCAAACTTTTCTCTTTCTTCAGTTTGAATAATTTCATCCTCATTTGTAATGTTATCCCAATCGAATTCATCACCAGGAGTAGCAAATTCTACAACAGATTTTTCTTCTACCTTTGCAGTTTCTTCTACTTTTACAGTTTCTTCTACTTTTACAGTTCCTTCAACCTTTGCAGCTTCTCCAACCTTTACAGGCTCTTCTACCTTTGCAGCTTCTTCAACCTTTGCAGTTTTTTCAACCTTTGCAGGCTTATCAACTTTCACATTTTCCTTCTGCTCAACATTCTCGTTTTGCTCAACAGATTTATTCACTTCTTTTTCAGTCATTTAAGTAATTTAATTAATTTTTAGTAAGTTAGACATTATATTTATAGAGTAAATCAGTGTGCAAAAATAGAATTTTTATTTAATTATTTAAAAATAAAGGTACTAAAAAATTTAGTATAAAGAATAATTCTTATTAAGTTCGTAAACTTTTTTGAAATAAATCTGATATATTTATTATAAAATAAAAATCATTTAAAAATGAAAATATCAATGGTAGGTACCGGATATGTAGGTTTAGTTTCCGGTACATGTTTTGCTGAAACAGGTGTTATTGTTACTTGTGTTGATGTAGATAAAGAAAAAATAGATAATTTAAAGAAAGGAATTCTTCCTATTTATGAGCCAGGATTGGAACCTATGGTTCAGCGAAATGTTGAAAATAACAGGCTTTTCTTTACTATAAATTTAAAAGATAGTCTTGAAGGAGTTGAAGCAATATTTATTGCAGTAGGTACTCCTCCCGACGAAGATGGAAGTGCTGATTTGCAATATGTATTATCAGTAGCACGTGAGATTGGCCAGCACATAACAGAATATCTTGTTGTTTTAACAAAAAGTACGGTACCTATCGGAACAGCAAAAAGGGTTAGAGCTGCTATTCAGGAAGAACTTGACAAACGAGGTGTAAGTATTCCTTACGATGTTGCCTCAAACCCGGAATTCCTTAAAGAAGGCGATGCAATAAATGATTTTCTAAAACCTGACAGGGTTGTTATTGGAACAGATTCGGAACAAGCCAGGGAAGTAATGAACCGACTTTACAAACCATTTGTCATGAAAAACAACCGTATTGTTTTCATGGATATTCCTTCGGCTGAGATGACTAAATATGCTGCTAATGCAATGCTTGCCACGAAAATCAGTTTTATGAACGATATTGCAAATCTCTGCGAAATAGTCGGAGCAGATATTACATCAGTTCGTCGTGGTATTGGTAGTGATACTCGTATTGGATATCAATTCATATATGCAGGTGCAGGTTATGGAGGATCGTGTTTCCCAAAAGATGTTAAAGCTTTAATTAAAACATCGGATAAAAATAATCATTCACTCGAGGTATTGAAAGCTGTTGAAGATGTTAATGATCGTCAGAAATTGGTTTTATTCAACAAAGTGAACAAACATTTTAATGGAGATTTAAAAGGAAAACGAATTGCACTCTGGGGATTATCGTTTAAACCAAACACGGATGATATGCGCGAAGCTCCGGCATTAGTAATTATCGACAATTTAGTAGAAGCCGGTGCTACAGTAGTTGGATATGACCCTGTAGCAATGAAAGAATGTAAACGCATAATTGGCGATAAGATTGAATATGCAAGCGATCCTTATGATGCAGTAAAAAATGCAGATGCATTATTATTGGTTACTGAATGGTCGGAATTCAGAGTTCCAAAATGGAAAGAAATGGAAGGTTTAATGAAAAGTAAACTCATTTTTGACGGACGTAACATTTATGAACCTGAAGATATGAAAAAATGGGGTTGGATATATTACGGAATTGGACGATAAAATATTAAATTTTATAAAATAATTTAAAGCTGGTGTTTTATTACATCAGCTTTTTCTTATTTTTACCTGATATGTAAAAGCTTTATACCGTTTATTATTCAAAAATGCCATATTTGTGAAAAACAAATATGGATTGAATATATAACGGCATTTGTTTACATCCCGAATTCCGATAGCTATCGGAACGGGGAACCATTCTAAACTTTAAAGCAACATCCCGATTAAATCGGGACGACATTTTGAAGAATAATTTGGTATAAAATAACAAAAGAACATTTTAAATTAAATCATTATAATGAAAGGTATAATATTAGCTGGAGGAGCAGGCACCCGACTTTATCCTATTACTAAAAGCATTTCAAAACAGATCATTCCAATTTATGATAAACCTATGATCTATTATCCATTATCTGTTTTAATGCTTTCAGGCATCAAAGAAATATTAATTATCTCGACTCCAAAAGATATCCATTTGTACGAGGATTTACTTGGTGACGGGAAACAACTTGGACTTAATTTGTCCTATAAAATTCAGCCATCACCTGACGGACTGGCACAAGCATTTATAATTGGAGAAGAATTTATTGG